>CANMAT010000124.1 GCA_947494865.1 Deltaproteobacteria bacterium | reverse complement strand
TAGCGGCCTTCGCGTCGGCCATGGCGGCGAGCATCATCAGCGTGGCGGGCTCGACCCAGAGCACCCTGCGACCGTTGGGCGAGAGGTCGCCGTCGTACCACACCAACGTCTCGGCGATGGCCGCGGGGGAGCCCGCCGACGCGCCCTGCGGGATCGACTTCGCCGCGCGCCACACGTAGAGCAGCCACAGCGTCGAACCCGCTACCAGTACCGCGAGCGCGTACGGCATGCGCCTACCGTTGCACCCCGTCGGCGACGCGGTCGAGAAACGCGCGCACCGCCTGGGTGGTGAGCTCGGGCTGCTCGAGGGTGCTCAGGTGCCCCGCGCTGCGCACCACGTCGAGCGTGGAACCGGGCAGCGCGTCGACGATGCGCTGCGCGCGAAAGAGGGGCGTGGCGCGGTCTTGATCGCCCACGAGCACCATGGTGGGTACACCGATGGCGCCGAGCTCGTGGGAGAAGTCACCGCGCAGGGCCACGGCCTGCACCGCTTGAAAGAGGCCCTCGCGGCGCGAGGCGCGCAGCCCCGCGAAGAAGCGCTCGACCTCGGCCGGCGCGCGCTCGACGAAGCCGTCGGAGAACATCAAGGGCTTGATGCGCGCCTCGAGGGTGCCGAGCACACCGACCGCGAGAAAGGCGCCCGCCATGGCCATGTACTGCGCGCGGTGGAAGGGCGACTCGGGCTCGGCGCTCGTGTTGAGGAGCGCGAGAGCCGCCACGCGCGTGGGGTGAAACACGGCAGCGCGCATCGAGAGCATGGCGCCCATGGAGAGGCCGACGAGCGTGGCGCGCGCGACGCCCGCGTGGTCGAGCACGGCGACCAGGTCGTCGCACTCGTCGTCGAGCGAGTAGCCGCGCGCGGCGGGCGACGAGAGCCCGTGACCGCGCAGGTCGAGGTTGAGCACGCGGTGCGTGGTCGCGAGCTCGGCGGCGAGGTGACTGAACATGGTTCGGTCACACAGCAGCGAGTGCGTGAGGAGCACCGCGGGCGCGTCGCGCGGGCCCGTGTCGTCGTAGTGGAGGGTGGCCGTGGGGCGTCGGAGCGTCGGCATCGGAGCGAAGGCCTACGGTATCAGCCTGCGGCGGAGAAATCGCCGCGATTTCGCCGACTACCGAAGGATCGGGAGCCTGCGCGGCCCCTCGGTGGGGGCGACGCCGCCGTACTGGTCGAAGAGCTCCGTGGTGACGCGGTCGGCGAGGCGCTCGGCGATCTCGCGGAAGGCCTTGGCGGGAGCGCTGGTGGGGGCGGCCTGCACCACGGGGGTGCCGTTGTCGCCCCACTCGCGCACGAGCGAGTCGATGGGAACCTGCCCGAGCAGAGGTGCCTTGGCGAACTCGGCGATGCGGGCGCCGCCGCCGCGGCCGAAGATCTCGTGGCGCACGCCGGCCGAGTCGATGAAGAAGCTCATGTTCTCGACCACGCCGAGAATGTTCACGTTCATCTTCTGGCACATGCTCACGGACTTGTAGACGTCCATGAGGGCCACGTCTTGCGGCGTGGTGACGATGACCGCGCCGGTGACCTTGAGCTTTTGAAAGAGCGTGAGGGTGACGTCGCCGGTGCCCGGCGGCAGATCGAGGATGAGGTAGTCGAGCTTGCCCCAGGTGACGTCTTTCAAGAACTGCTGCAGGGCGCCCTGAATCATGGGGCCGCGCCACACCACGGCGGTGCGCGGGTCTTCGAGCAGAAACCCGATCGACATGATCTTCATGCCGAAGCGCTCGAGGGGCTCGATGGCCTTGCCGTCGCGCGAGATGGGCCTGCCCATGATGCCCATCATGGTGGGCACGCTGGGGCCGTAGATGTCGGCGTCGAGGAGCCCCACGCGCGCCCCCGACCGGTGCAGCGCGAGGGCGAGGTTGGCGGCCACGGTGCTCTTGCCCACGCCCCCTTTGCCCGACATCACGGGGATGACGTTCTTGACCTCGGGGCAGGGGTCGTCGCCGGCCACCTGACGGGTGCGCACCGACGAGCCCACCTGGAGGTCGAGCTTCTTCACCCCCACCGACTCGGCGGCGGCGCGCACGTCGGCGAGGATCTTCTCGTTGGCGCCCGAGGCGGGCGAGAGCAGGTCGACGGTGATGCGCGCGGCCTCACCCTCGACGGTCACTTCGCGGAGCGCGTTGAGCTCTTTGAGTGACTTGTTGACGACGGGGTCGACGACCTTCGAGACGGCTTCGTGCAGCGCTTCGCGTGTGAGAGACATCGCCGGGCCGTGTAAGGTGCCCTCGCGTATCCGTCAAGGCGCGTGGTGATTGCTTCGCACACTCCCTCGCCGGTATAGGGCCTTGCCATGAGCCTGAGCGCCGAGGGAACAGCCCCCGCGCGGCCCGACGCGCGTCGCGTGGCCGCCATCGTGTACGTGGTCGCCGTGGTGGTCTACGCGCTCTTCGCGGGCGACCGGCTGCGCGCTCACTCGCCCGACAACCACTTCGCGTACCTGGCCGACGCCTACCTGCACGGCACCCTCTCGGTGCGCTGCGACGGGCCCGTGGTCGCCCCCGGCGAGACGTGCCCGCCGGGCGGCGGCGGCAACGACTGGGCGCGCTACAACGACCGGTGGTTCGTGGCGTTCCCGTCGTTTCCGGCGGTGGTGTACATGCCCTTCGTGGCGGCGCTGGGGCGCAACTTCCGCAACCGCATCGTCGACGTGCTCGTGGCCGGCATCGCGCCCGCGCTGCTCTATCTGTTTCTCGAAAAGCTCTCGCGCAGAGGCTATTCCGCGCGCTCGTGGCGCGAGAACGGCGCCTTCGCGGCGCTCTTCGCCTTCGGCACGGTCTACTTCTACACGTCGGTGCAGGGCTCGGTGTGGTTCGTGGCCCACGTGGTGGGCTGCGCCCTCGGCGCGGGGTACCTCCTCGCGGCCCTCGACTGCGAGCGCCCCATGCTCGCCGGCGCGCTCCTCGGGCTGATGTTTCACACGCGCACCTCGATGCTCTTCGGCGCGATCTTCTTCGGCATGGAGGCGCTGCGCGTGCACCGCAAGGCGCTCGCGGGCGAGGTCACCGACGACGACGCGTCGCCCCTCACGCGCGCCTACCGCTACCTCCGCGGCACCGACTGGGGCCCCGCGCTGCGCACCGTCGCGCGCTTCTCGGTGCCGGTGATCGCCTTCATCGTGCTGTACATGGTGCTCAACAAGCGCCGCTTCGATTCGTGGACCGACCCGGGGTACCGCTTCCTGCAGATTCGCTGGCAGGCGCGCATCAACCGCTGGGGGCTGTTCAACTACCACTACCTCTCGCGAAACCTCGCGGTGGCGCTCGCGCTTCTGCCGTGGGCGACGCGCGTGGCGCCCTTCGTCCAGATCTCGCGGCACGGTCTCGCGCTCTGGGTCACGTCGCCGCACTACCTCGAGCTGCTGCGCCCCGCGCGGCGCCACGCGCTGGCGTGGTCCTTCGGCGTCACCGCGGCGGTGATCGCCTCGATCGACCTCCTCTACCAGAACTCCGGCTGGGTGCAGTTCGGCTACCGCTTCAGCAACGATTACGCGCTGTTTCTCGTGGCGCTGGTGGCGCTCACGGGGCGCAAGGTGGGTCGCACATGGATCGCGATCCTCCTCGTGGCGATCGCGGTGAACGCCTTCGGGGCCGCGACGTTTGATCGCAGCGCCAACATCTACCTGGGCGACAATGACTCGCAAGGCATGTTTCAACCCGATTGAGCGTCTGCGCGCGCGGCGCTACCCACGCGCCATGCGCTGAGGGTATAGGTTCGAAGTCCGATGCTTTCGGTGCTCCTCGATGTACGACGCGCGCGGCAGCGGCGACTCACCCTCGTCGGCCTCTCGACCTGCGCGCTTGCGTTGCCCTTCGTCGCGTGGCTCGCGCCGCGGCTTGCGCCGGTGCTCGCGCCGCCCGCGGTGCTCCCCGTTGCGCTCGGCGCGGTGGCGCTGGTCGCGTCGACGGGGGCCGCCGCGTGGGCAGGCCGCGAGGCCCACTGGACGCTCGCCGACGACCTCGCGTGGTCGTTCTGCCTCGTGGCCTTCGCGGTGCTCGGCGGCCTCGGCGCGGCGCCCGTCACCCTCGCCATGCTGCTGTACGGCGCGGCGTCGATCCTGCTCGCCGTGCGGGTGCCGCCCACGCGCCTCGTGCTCGTGGCGGCGTTGTCGGCGCCGCTCGCTCCGCTCGCGCGCTTCGCGTCGGGCGCGCCGCTCGTGGTCATTCAAGCCGCCATTCTGGTGAGCACGCTGGTGCTGCTCGCCCACGTGATGCTCGCGCGCGCCACGCACGCCCTCGCGTACGTGCTCGCCGAGCGTGAGGCCCTCCTGGCCGAGCGCCGCGCGCTCACCCGCACCCGCGAGCCCGTGCGCGAGCGGGCGAGCGCCGTCGAGGCCCCCGCGGCCACCGCCTCGGGTCGCGCCGCGCGCCTGCGCCTCGGCGCCGCCCTCGAGGCGCGCCTCGAAGAGCCCGCGCGCGCCGCCGCCGACGACCTCTGGTGGGACGCGCTCGGTGAGCGCGTGCGCAGCGCCGTCACGACGCTGTGCGAGCCCGCGGGCGTGCTGGCGAGCGTGCACGCCGAGGTGCGGGGCCTCGCGCCGCCCAACAGCCGCATGCGCCAGAACGTGCTCAAGATCGCGCAGGAGGCGGCCAATCACGCGCTGCGCGACACGTCCCCGCGCTCGATCGCCATCACCCTTCGCCGCGGCGACGGGGGCCTCCTGCTCGAGGTGCTCGACGACGGAAGCGTGGGCGAGGGCGTGCGCTCGCGCCGCACGCTCGCCGCGCTGCGCGGCCGGGTCGCTCCGCTCGGTGGGAGCGCCGAGTTGAAGCGCGCCGACGCGGGCTGGGTGGTGCAGGTGAAGCTGCCCTGCGAGCAGCTCAACTGACGGTCTAGTCTTCGGGCGCGAGCAGGGGCCGCGCCTCGGGGAGCAGCGTCGCGATCACCTCGCACTGCGCGCGGCCGACGGGCAGGGCGAGGGGGCCGTCGGCGCTCGCGCGGTAGGCGCCCGTCACGCGCTGCGCGGCGAGGCTCTCGAGGGCCTCGGCGAGCACGGCCTGAAAGCCCGTGAGCGCGTCGAAGAGCAGCGCGCGTTGCTCGCGCGCGGCGGCGAGCACGGCTTCGTGGCGGCCCTGCTTGAAGTCGACGTACATGCCCGTGAGCGCGAGGCTCGCCTCCACCTGCGCCGCGCACTCCGCGCCGCGCACCTCGTCGAGCAGCGCCCGCGCGGCCTCGTGCTCGCCCTTCGCCGCGCGCACGAGCGCGTGAAAGGCGACGAAGAGCGGGAGCATCGCGCGTCCGCGCCCGCCGAGCGAGGGGCCCAGTTCGACGGCCGCCGCCGAGAGCGCGACGGCGTCGTCGAGGAGGCCCATCTGCAGCGACGTGAAGGCGAGGTTGTAGAGCGCCAGCGCCGCGTATCCGCGCGGAAAGTTGCCCGTCGCGATGCGCGCGAACGCGGGGGCCGCCTCGGACCACGCCTCGCGCCCGATGGCAGCGACGGCAGCGTTGTTGAGCCCCACGGCGCGCGTGAGCCGACGCCCGATCGCGACGACGCAGAGCGTGAACGCGAGGAGGCTCAGCGCCGCCTGCAGCACATCGGCGCCGCCCGTCGAGAGCGCGACCCCCGCCGCGAGCGCGAGCGCCGCGACGAGGCCGAGGAGCAGGCGCCCGTCGATGTACGTGGGGCGCCGACCGCCGAGGGCCTGCGTGCGGGCGGCAGCGTCGAAGACCGCGGCGCTCACGCGGGCACCGCCGCGCGGCGCGGGGCCGTGACCGCCAGCATCGTGGCGATCCAGCGGTCGACGCGCGCGTCGAGGTCGTCGCCGTCGTGGGGAGCCTCGCCCTCGAGGAGCGCACGCACGAGCCGGAGCTCGCGCCGGGTGAGGGCGTTGCGGCGGAAGGCCTTGCGCGACTCGACGAAGCGAGCGAGCCCCGCGGCGTCGCCCTCGACGCGGTGGCAGAGCGCCTCGGCCACATAGCGGAGCGTGTGCGCGATGGGCTGCGACACGGGCGGGAGGGGCTCGCGCATGAGCGCCCGCGCGTCGGCCGCGCGCCCCTCGACGGCGGCGTCGAGCGCGCGCATCGCGTCGAGCTGGCCGAGCACCTGTGCCCACGTGGCGCCGCGCGCCTCGAAGGACGGCGGGCGCTCGCCCTGCGCGCGCTCGAGCAGCGCGTGCAGGGCTGTGAGGTCGCCCTCGAGCCACGCGCAGCGCGCGAGGAGCAGGTACGCGGTGAGGCGCCCCTCGTCGCGCACACCCTCGGCGAAGGCCTCGCGCACGGCCGTCACGCAGGCGTCGTACTGCCCGCGGAGCATCGCGCGCTCGGCGTCGACGAGCTTGCGCGAGCGGCCGTAGAGGCCGCGCCACGAGAGCACGAGCAGCAGCGCCACGGTGACCGTCGCGACGGCCGCCACGAAGGCCACCGGCCGCTTGTACGTCCAGTCGGTGTAGGCGACGAGCGTGAGGAGGAACAGCACGGCGAGCCCGAAGGTGATCGCCGCGCGGCCGGCGCGTACGCGCGGGGGCTTCGGCAGCGCGTCGAGGTACGATGACATCACCGACGATAGGTACGCGAAGCGCGCGCGGTGTCTACGGCTCGAGGGGCCATCGCCCGCGCGGTGGCAACGATTGCGACGCGTCGACGCGCGGTCGGTCAGCGGGGCGTGGTGAGCACGGTGCCCGCGGGCAGCGAGCCCGGCGCGACGGGAGCGACCGCGGTGCCCGCGGGGGCCTGCTGGTTCTGCCCCGAGGCGTTGATGCGCTGACGCTCGGCGATGCGCTCGCGCACGGGCGCGTACTCCTGCTCCAGGGCGCCGCGGCGGCCGATGGCCTCGGTGCGGGCGCGCGCCACGGAGGGGTAGGTCTCTTGCGCATGCGCGTCGCCGAAATTGACGTATTCTGTCCAGGTGTTGCGGGCGTCGTCCCAGCGGTTCTGCGACTCGTTCACGTTGGCGATGGCGGCCATGGCGCGGGCGCGATTGCGCGCGTCGCCCTCGGCCTGGGCGATGCGCGCGGCCTCGCGAAACGCGCCCAGCGCGGTGGCGGCCTCGCCCCGCGCCGCGGCGACGAAGCCGAGGTACAGCTGCGGCACCGCGCTGCGCGCGTTGGCCTGCGCGGCCTCGCGAAACGCCGCGGCGGCCACGTCGTAGCGCCGCTCGCGGTACGCGTCGGCGCCGCGCGCGACGGCGGCGTCGAAGGGCGTGGGCTGATGCGCGGTCGCCGTCGCCGCTGCTGCAGGCGCGGCGGGCGTCGGGGCCGCGGGCTGGGCGCGCGCGGTCTGCGCGAGGGCGGCCGAGGGGAGCAGTGCGAGGGAGAGTGCGAGCGCGAGACGCATGGCGCCGCGACGATACACCGAACGCGCGCCTACATCGACGCGAGGAACGCCACGAGGTCGTCGATCTGCCCGCCGGTGAGGTGCGACGTGCGGCCGTGCGCGTCGCCGCCGCACGACGGGTCGGTGAATCGTGCGCGGAGCGTGCGGGCGCGGCCGTCGTGCAGAAACGGCGCCCGGAGCCACAGGCCCTCGAGCGCTGGCACCTGAAAGTTGCCGCCGGTGCCGACGCCGACGCTCGCCGTCGAGGCGGGTGCGTTGGCGTCGTGACAGCCGGCGCAGCCTACGTCGGACGCGCGGTAGAGCGCCTCGCCGCGCGCCACGGCGTCGGCGTCGGCGGGGGCGGAGCGCGGCACCTGGGGCACGCTGTCGAGCCAGCGCGTGAGGCGGTCGCTCGCGTAGTCGGTGAGCGCGGGGCCGCCCATGCGGCGCGTGAACACCTCGTCGACGAGGGCGCGCATGTCGGGCACGTCGCCGTCCCAGTGGTAGGGGGCGGCGCGCGAGACGCCGCCGCGGAGCGACGGGGTGCGCCGCAGGCCGATGCCGCCGAAGGCCCACACGCGCCCGTCGTCGCCGCCCTCGGGGTGACACGACGCGCACGCGAGCCCTGCGGTGGTGGTGGCGTGAAAGAGGTCGTGGCCCGTGTCGCCCACGCTGATGCTGGTGCGCTCGCCCTCGGGTGCGAAGGTGATCGAGCGCACGCGATCGACCTGCGGGTCGTCGGCGATCATGAGGGCGCCCGGGGCGCGCGTCTGCACCACGAGGGCGCCGCGGCGCGTCCACGCGAGGGCGACGGCCTGACCGTCGCCGACGCGCATCGTGGCGCGCGCGTAGGCGGCCGCGGCGGTCACCGAGAGCGTGGGGCGGAGCGAGAGCACGTTCACCTGCGCGGGGCCTTGCCCGAAGGCCCACCCCGGCGAGGCGACGGCGATCACGTCGCCGCCCTGCGCGTCGATGCGCACCGCGACGTCGACCGCGAAGCCCGCCTCGAGCATCGGGAGCCCGCCGGACCACACAGGCGACGCCACCCCGCGCGTCGAGAGCACCGACAGCCGCGCGATGGTGGGGAGCCGCGCGATCGACAGCGCGCTCGTCGCGTCGCCGTAGTAGGCCTGCGTGCGCGTGACGACGAGGGGCACCGCGTCGGGCGTGCTCTGGTGCAGCATCACGAGCGAGCCGTCGGCGTCGACGGTGCGCCACGCGACCGCGGCGTAGCGCGCCGACCGGTCGGGCTGATAGACGGCCTCCGGGGGGCGCACGTCGACCACGCTGCCGTCGTCGCGCACCTGAAGCACCGTGGCCTCGCGGAAGCGCGTCACGAACACGCCCTCTCGCGTGGCGATCACGTCGCGCAGGTCGGGGCCG
>CANMAT010000123.1 GCA_947494865.1 Deltaproteobacteria bacterium | reverse complement strand
GGCCCATCCCGCGGCAGTCGGCCGTGCGGCAGCGCCTGGAGCACGGGCTCATCGACGCGTGGCGCACCCTCCGCCTCGAGGCGGCGGGCTACGAGGTCACCGTGGCGCCCTTCGTGGCCCCCACCGTGACGCCGTACAACCTCGCGTGGCGCTGCCGCCGCGTCGGTCAGCCCCACACGATGGCGCGCGCGGCGGGTCAGCTCCGAGAGATTCTGTCACTCGGCGGTTGATCGTCTCGCAGAGGCCTTTGAGTTGTGAGTGCGTGGGAATACACTCCCGCATCAGGTTGAACTCGTGATGCCCCGGTGGTGGCTCCCTACAAGCCTGACGGTGTGCGCCCTCCTCCTGCTGAGCCCCTCAGCCGACGCGCAGACTCGCCGTCGTCACCGCCGTCGCTATCGCGGTGACACCACCGCCGCGCTCGCGGCGCCCGCAGCGGCGCCCGCGCTCACCACGGCGGCGCCGCCGCCCGCGAGCGCGGCCCGCGACGAGGTGCCCATCCTCTACGCGGCGCCGGGCTACGCGCCGCCCAACCCGTACCGCGCCGGCGGCTCCGTGGGCCGTCACTTCGGCCCCGTGCCCGAGAACGACATCCTCGCCACGCTGCGCACCGCCCCCGTGCGCGGCAACCTGCGCAACTACGGCAACACGTCGGTGAACATCCGGGTCGACTTTCCCGGCCCCATTGACGGGTCGTACAAGCCCTCGGAGCTCCGCCACGAAGAGCACTGGCGCGCCGAGATCGCCGCGTTTCGTCTGAGCCAGCTCCTGGGCCTCGAGTGCGTGCCGCCCGCCGTGTTTCGCGTCGTGCCCGAAGAAGACCTGCACACCGGCGCGCGCTACGGCGTCACCTTCTCGGGCGGCGTGTCGCGCGGCGCGATGATCTACTGGGTGCCCGTGCTCCGCCCCTCGGGCGTAGGGAGCGTCGAGTCGCTCTCGTACTGGTCCGAGCGCCTCACGGCGGGCGTCGTGCTCGCCGACGCCGAGCGCCCGCGCGCGCGTGAGGTGTCCGACCTTATCGCCTTCGATTTTCTCATCGCCAACTGGGATCGCTGGAACGGCCTGAACACGCTCGAAGACGGCGACGGGCACCTCGTCTATCGCGACAACAACGCGGGCTTTCAGGTGCCCCTGCGCACGTCGCGCTACCGCCGCGTGCTCGGGTGGCTGCACCGCTCGCAGCGCTTCTCGCGCTCGCTCGTGGGGCGCGCGCGGGCCCTCACCCTCGAGACCCTCCGCGACGCGATGGCCGACGACACCGACGGCAACAACACGCAGCTCCTCACCGACGCGCAGCTGCGCGAGGTGCTGCGCCGCCGCGACGTGATGGTGGCCTACGTCGACGCCCTCGTGCACCGCTACGGGCAGACGGCCGTTTACGCGTTTCCGTGACGGCGCGCGGGGCCGCGGGTCAGACGACGAGCTGACGCAGCTCGCCCTGGTGCCGCTCGGCGTACACCGAGAGCACGTCGAGCGAGTCTTGGATCTCGCTCGCGTCGAGGTCGTTCAAGGGCAGCTCGACGGACAGAATGACGTCGCCGTCTTCGTCGAGCGAGAAGCGCGCGAGCAGCAGCTCGCCGTTGAGCTTGAGCAGCCGCAGGTAGAGCTTCTCGGCCTTGTCGGCGTCGCCCGGGAGGCGCACGATCGGCAGCACGAGCAGCTTGCACCAGCCGTCGTCGACCTGAATCACCAGCGGAAACGCCCCCGTGCGGCCGCGAAAGCTCGAGCGCCACGTGCCCGGCGCCAGCGAGATCACGGGCCACCCGAGCTTCTGCAAGTGCCCCTCGACCTTGCGCACGTCTTCCTTCGTGATGGCTCGCACGGCGCGGACGGTATCCCGAAGCGCAGCGCGCACTCAAGCGTTGCGCACGGGTTCGACGCAACCGGGAGGCTCTACGGTGCTTCCAAGTAGGGATGCGCTGCGCGCAGACAATCGCTCGGACGCGCGTGTAGCCTGAGAGCAGTCAAAGCCCCCCTTGATGACGACCCGCCCCATGGCCCCCCGGTCTCACATTCTTGTCGTCGACGACGACCGATCGATTCGACGCTCGCTCGAGAAGTTTCTCGGCGACCTCGGGTACGCGGTCTCGACGGCCGAAGACGGGCCCGGCGGGCTCGCCGCGATCGAGCAGGGCGGCATCGACCTGGTGCTCCTCGACCTCGGCCTCCCGGGCCTCGACGGCCTCGAGGTGCTCGCGCGGCTGCAGGGCCGCGAGGGGATGCCCCCCGTTGTGGTGATCACCGCGCGCGACGACATGCGCTCGACCATCACGGCCACGCAGCGCGGCGCGTGGGACTACCTGGTGAAGCCCCTCGACATCGAGCGCCTCAAGATCTCGGTGCGCCGCGCGCTCGAGTCGGGCGAGCTCTCGCGGCGCCTCGACAGCCTCGTCGAGACGATGTCGCGGGAGTTTCAGGTCGACAACATCGTGGGCCGCACGCCCGCCATGCGCGACGTGTTCAAGACCATCGGGCGCGTGTCGACGTCGAGCGCCACGGTGCTCATCACGGGCGAGTCGGGCACGGGCAAGGAGCTCGTGGCGCGCGCCATTCACTACGCGAGCGCGAGCCGCGACCAGCCCTTCGTGGCCGTCAACTGCACGGCCTTCGCGAGAGACCTCCTCGAGTCCGAGCTCTTCGGCCACGTGCGCGGGGCCTTCACGGGCGCCGTCAACGAGAAGGTCGGGCGCTTCCAGCTCGCGGGCAGCGGCACGCTCTTCCTCGACGAGATCGGCGAGATCTCGCTGGAGCTGCAGGCCAAGCTCCTGCGCGTGGTGCAGGAGCGCACCTTCGAGCGCGTCGGCGACGCGAGGCCCGTGCCCCTCCGCGCGCGCATCATCACGGCCACCAACCGCGACCTCACCCAGATGGTGCGCGACGGCTCCTTCCGCGAAGACCTCTACTATCGCCTCCGCGTCGTCGAGGTGCACCTCCCGCCGCTGCGCGAGCGCCGCGAAGACCTCCCCTCCCTCGTCGAGCACCTGCTTTCGAAGATCACCCGCGACCAGCACAAGCGCATTCGCTACGTGGCCCGCGACGCGCTCGACCTCATCGGGCGGTACCCCTGGCCGGGCAACGTGCGCGAGCTCGAGAACGCCCTCACGCGCGCCGCGGTGCACACCAAGGGCGAGGTGCTCGAGGCCAGCACGCTGGGCATTCACGTCGACGACGAGGCCGACGAGGGCGCGGCGCCGGAGGCCGACGCGGGCGACGAGGGCGCGGCGCCGGAGGCCGACGCGGGGGGCGGCGAGCCCGGGGTGTTCCTCTCGCTGCGCGACGTAGAGCAGCGGCACATCGCCGCCGTGCTCGCGGGCACCGGGTGGAACAAGCTCCGCAGCGCCACCATTCTCGGCATCACCCGCCAGACGCTCGACCGCAAGATCAAAGACTATCGCATCGAGCGCCCCGCGGCGCCGCCGCCCCCGTCACGCCGGAGCTGAGAGGGAGCACACCATGGAGCGATACCTCGTCACCCTCGCCCTCTTCGCCGTCGCCATCCTCGCGATGCTGGTGCACCGCATTCGCCGCGACACCGGCGGCCGCGTCGACACGCGCTACTTTCAGCTCGCCGCGCACATGGCCGCCGCGCGCGTGCTGGCCCTCGCGCTCGGCGTGCTCACCGGCGCGACCATGTCGCAGCCCCTCCTCTCGCTGGTGAGCGCGGGCACGGGCCTCGTGTCGGTGCACCTGCTGGTGCTCTTCGCGTACAGCTTTCCGCTCAACCGCCCGGCGCCCGCCCGCGTTCGCTGGCCCCTCAACGCCGCTACGGCGGGCTTCATCGCGCTCGCGCAGCACCGCGCGCTCGTCGAGGCCGGGGGGCCCTACGTGCTCATGCTCGGGCTCATGCCCTCGTACTTCGTGGCGGCGCTGTTCTTCTTGCAGCGCAACTGGCGCGCCTCCATCGCGCCGGGCGAGCGCGGGCCCGGCGCGCCGGTCACCCTGGTGCAGGCGAGCCTCGTGGCGCCGTGGGCCCTCTCCATCGCGCTCTTCGTGGGGTTTCACTCGTTCTTCATGGGGGGCGCGCCCACGTGGGTGCTGCTCGCGCAGGCCGTAGGCATGGCGCTCGTCGTAGTGGGCGGCACCGGCGTCGCCGTGCTGCGCTACCACCTCTTCGAGATTCGCGTGCTCGTGAACGAGGTGGTGCTCGCCGTCATCGCCGCGGGCGCCCTCGCCGCCTACGTGGGCCTCGCGGCGGCGCCGCTGCACGCGTGGCTCGTGCGCGTGGGCTCGGCGGGCCTCGCGGCGGTGGTGGTCGCGGGCCTGCCGCTGCTCCTCATCAACGCGCTGCACAACGCCTTCAACCGGCTGCTCTCGCGCGTGGGGAGCACCGTGGCCGGCGGCGCGCCCGCGCGCACCGTCGTCGAGAAGACGCTCGCCGTCACGGCGCGCATGGTCGACCCCGACGCGGTGCTCTCGATGGCCACCGCGGCCCTCGCTGAGGCCACGGCGTGTGAGGTGCGCTTCCTGCGCGCGGGGACGCTCCCGCCGGGCGACCGCGCCGAGGCGAGCGCCGCGCTGGTGGACCTCACGGGGCAGCACCCGCGGCCGTTCTACACGCCCGAGCACGCGCCCGAGCTGCCGCCCGCCCTCATCGCGGAGATGGACCGCCTGGGCGCTCAGCTCATCGTGCCCGTGCAGCGCAACGAGGCGCTCTACGGCTTCTTCGCCGTGGGCGGCGCGCAGCGGTGCACGCGCGCCGAGACCCTCGTGTGCGCCGCGGTGGCCGACCACCTCGCCCTCAAGTTCGAGAACTACACCCTCTACGCCGAGGCCGCGCAGACCAGCCGCGAACTCGCCGACACGCGGGCCTTCCTCGAAGACCTCGTCGAGAGCCTCCCCGTGGGCGTCGCCGTCGTCGACGCGGAGCTCCGCGTGAAGGCCTGGAACCGCGCCCTCGCCGCGCAGTCGGGCATCGCCCGCGAGGCCGCCCTCGGCGCGCGCTACTTCGACGACCTGTACCCCGAGTTTCGCGACCGGGAGGGCTCGTCGGTGATGACCGAGCTCGCGCTCAGCCCCGACCGCGTGGTGCACCGCCCCGCGGCGCGCTTCGAAACCGCCGACGGCGAGCGCTTCCGCGACCTCTCCGTGGCGCCCTTCAAAGACCGCCTCGGGCAGCCCAAGGGCGTCGTGGTGATCACCGACGACGTCACCGAGCGCGTGCGCCTCGCCCGCGAGCTCGAGGAGTCGCGGCGCCTCGCGGCCCTCGGGTCGTTCGCCGCCGCGGTGGCCCACGACATTCGTACGCCCCTCACGTCCATTCAGATGAACGTGCAGATCCTGCGGTCGCGCGCCGAGCTCCCCGACAGCGACCGCGAGTACCTCGACATCACCCTCGAAGAGATCGACCGGCTCAACCGCTCGGTGGGCGAGATCCTCGAGTACGCGCGGCCCGTCGCCCTCGCCGCGCTCCCCGTCGACGCGCGCGAGCTCGCCGCCGACGTCGTGCGCGCCCTGCAGCCCGTGTACGCCGACCGCAGCGTCACCATCACCCTCGGCGAGGGCGGCGACGGCTCCACCGCCCCCATGGACGAGCGCCTCGTGCGCAAGGTGCTCGTGAACCTCATCGACAACGCCGCCGACGCCTCACCGCGCGGGTCTTCGGTGGAGGTGACCGCGAGCGCCACGGAGGCCCACGCGGTGTTCACCGTGCGCGACCGCGGGCGCGGCATCGACCCGGCGCACCGCGACCGGATCTTCGAACCGTTCTTCACCACCCGCGCCGACGGGACGGGCCTCGGCCTCGCCATCGCCCGGAAGATCGTGCGGGCCCACGACGGCGAGGTGCGCGTCGAGAGCGCGCCCGGCGAGGGGGCTACGTTCTCGGTGCTGATCCCGCGGGCTACTTCGCGACTGTACGCACAAGAATCACGGTGATGTTGTCGGTGCCGCCCGCGTCGTTGGCGGCCTGCACCAGCGCGCGGCACGCGTCGGTGAGCACCGGCGACGCGCGGATGATGCGCGCCATGCGCTCGTCGGAGACCATGCCCGTGAGGCCGTCGCAGCACAGGATGATCACGTCGCCGTCGTGCATCTCGTGGCGGTGCATCTCGACGCACACGTCGGTCTTCATGCCGAGAGCGCGGGTGATCACGTTCTTGTACGGGAAGCGCTTCACCTGCTCCTCGGTGAGGTCGGGCCGCGTGCGGCGGTACTCTTCGAGCAGCGAGTGGTCGGTGGTGAGGGGCTCGATGGGCCCCGTGCTGCGCAGCACGTAGCTCCGCGAGTCGCCCACGTGGGCCACCCACGCCGCGTTGCCGCGCACGAGCGCGCCCACGAAGGTGGTGCCCATGCCGCGCCGATCGGAGTTCTCCCGCGCCGACTCGAAGATGCGCAGGTTGGCGTACTGCACGGCGATCGAGAGCGTCTCGCTGTCGTGCACCTCGTCGTGGTTCTGCTTGAAGGGCCAGTTTACCGGCGGGTCTTTGCGGGCGTCGCGAAAGAACTGCCCCACGATGTCGACGGCCATCGCGCTCGCGACCTCGCCGGCGTTGTGGCCGCCCATGCCGTCGGCCACCAGAAAGAGCTGGTCTTCGGGCACGAGCCGGTAGGCATCTTCGTTGTGGGCGCGCTTGCGCCCGACGTCGGTGGCTGCGGCGTATTCGACGGCGAGTCGTTCGGGCATAGGAGGACCGGCATTGTCGGCGCCCCGCCGCGCCGCGGTCAACTGCCCTGTAAGCCCCGCCGGGGCTTTGCCCGCGCGAGGCGCCGCGTCGCGCCCGCCGTCAGCGGCACACGTTGAGAAACACGCGCACCGTGCTGGTGATGGCGTCGATGAAGGCCACGTCGGGGCGGCCGTCGCGGTTGAAGTCCGCCGCCGCCATGCGCGCCGCGTAGGCCGACCAGCCGACGTTGGCGGTGAAGGCCCCGGCGCCGTCGCCGCGGAGCAGCGTGAGGGTCGCGTTGCTTCGGGCCGCCATGAGGTCGAGCAGGCCGTCGCCGTTGAAGTCGGCCGCCGCGAGGGTGGCCACGTACGACGACGAGAGGTTGGTGCACCGCCGCGGGGCGTAGGTGCCGTCGGGCAGGCCGAGCGCGAGCTCGATCCCCGGGCAGGTGCCGCCTGCGAAGGACGCGTTCGCCGACGCGAGGTCGACGACGCCGTCGCGGTCGAAGTCGCCCGCGGCGACCTGGTAGCTGTTGACAATGGCGCTGGCGCGCGCCCGGAAGGTGCCGTCGCCGTTGCCCAGGCGCACGAGCACGGTGCCCATGTCGGCGGAGTTCACCACCGCGTCGAGCACGGCGTCGCGGTTTACATCGACGAGGACTGTGAGGCTCGGCGGCGCGCCCCAGCCGTACGCGTCGGCCACGAGGCTGGTGTACGGCCCCCCGCGCTGACCGAGGAAGCTCCGCGCCCCCGAGGGCCCCGCGACGCGCGGCGCCGCACCCACGGTGCCCACGAAGAGGTCGGCGACGGCGTCGCCGTTGAGGTCGGCGATGCGCACCGAGACGGCCCGCGGGCCAGACTCGGCGACGTAGGTCGTGGGTTCGAAGCTGGCCCCGGCGCTGCGCACGAGCGCGACGCGGAGGGTCGCGTCGCCGAGGGCGAGCGCGAGGTCGTCGAGGCCGTCGCCGTCGAGGTCGCCCGCGTCGATCCCGAGGATCGGCGAGGGCATCGTGAGGGTGGTGCGGGCCCTGAAGGTGCCGTCGCCGTTGCCGAGGTACACGAACGCGTTGGCCGGCCCCGCGCTCGTGGGGCTGAAGTCTGCCGCGGCGATGTCGGCGTTGCCGTCGCCGTTGAAATCGCCCACGTCGAGGGTCGCGTCGCGCGACGGCGCGAGCGCGCCCACGGCGCCGGGGAGCACCGGGGCCGCGACGAAGTCGGTGCTCACGCTGCAGCGCGCCACGCACGCTCCGCCCGAGCACACGTCGCCCGCCGCGCACACGCGGCCGCACGCGCCGCAGTTGGAGGCGTCGGTGCCCGTGGCCACGCACACGCCGCCGCAGTTGGAGTAGCCCGTGTTGCAGAGAAAGTTGCACGCTCCGCCCGTGCACAGGGTCGTCGCGTTGGCGACGGTGGGGCACGGCGTACACCGGGTGCCGCAGGTGGCGATGGCGCCGTCGGACACGCACGCGCTCCCGCACGTGTGGTAGCCCCCGAAGCACTGGACTCCGCACGCCCCGGCCGTGCAGGTGGCGTAGCCGTTGGACGGCGCCGCGGGACAGGGCGTGCAACGCGTACCGCAAGAGGCAGGGTCGGTGTCGCGGGCGCAGGTGGAGCCGCAGTTGTGCGTGCCGGGGCCGCACGTGAGCGTGCACGCGCCGCCCGTGCACGCGGTGAGCGCGTTGAGGGCCGTCGGGCACACGACGCACGCCGCCCCGCAGCGGGCGATGTCGTCGTCGCGCACGCAGGCGCCCGCGCAGCGGTGAAAGCCCGCGTTGCAGGTGAGAGCGCACGCGCCCGCCGTGCAGGTCGCGGTGGCGTTGGCCGCGGGCGGGCAGGCCGTGCACGAGGCTCCGCAGCGCGTCGCGTCGTCGTCGCGCGCGCACGCGGCCCCGCAGCGGTGGTTGCCCGCGTCGCAGGTGAGCGCGCACACGCCCGCGACGCAGCTCGCGCGGCCGCCGACGCTGGTGGGGCACGGGTCGCAGCGCGCGCCGCACGAGTCGACGCTGGCGTCGGAGACGCACGCGTCGCCGCAGCGGTGATAGCCCGCGTTGCAGACCACCT
>CANMAT010000122.1 GCA_947494865.1 Deltaproteobacteria bacterium | reverse complement strand
CCCGAGGTTGATGAGCGTCGCCGCGAGGGTCGCCATGGGGCCCGCAGGGGGCGCCGCGGCCGCGGGGGCGTAGCCCGCGAGCGCGGCGCCCGTCGCCGGTGCGCCCGCGACGCCGCCCGTGAGCTTGTCTTTCAGCTCGAGCGCGAGGCGCTCGGCGAGCCTGCGCCCCACGCCCGGAACGGCCTGCAGGCGCTTCACGTCGCCCCGCGCCACCGCCGCCGCGAGCTCGGTGGGAGGCAGCGAGCCCAGCACCGCGATGGCGATGCGGGGGCCGATGCCCGCCACGGCCGTGAGCGCCCGAAAGCACGCGCGCTCGCGCTCGTTGGCGAAGCCGAAGAGGGTGATGGCATCTTCGCGCACGTTCGTCACCACGAGCAGCGTCACCGCGCCGCCCGCGTCGCGCGCCGTGCGGCCGAAGGTGCCCAGCGGGACGCTCACCTCGTAGCCGACGCCGTGCACGTCGATCACCGCCGTGCCATCGGCAGACTCAGAAACCACGACCCCATGCAAGCGACCGATCATGACGTGGGCACCATATGCCAGCCCGCGCCCCGTTGCACCGGTCTCTCTCGCTGTACATTGACGGAATATGTCACGCGCTCCGCCCCGCCCACCGCGACACCGTTGTCGCTGCCGCGGAGAAGCGACGCCGCCGCGGTGATTGCGATGTCGCGCATGAATGGCTTCGCGGCGCGTCGTGGTACGCTTTTCGCTGCCATGCGCGCTCGCCTGTCACAGGTGATCTTCTTGATGACCACGAGCTGCATCATCACCAATCCCACCGAGTTCAACCCCGAGCGGCCCGTCACGCCGCCGCGGGTCCGCGACGTGCGGGGCACCACGCGGCCGCGCCTCGGCAACCTCGTCCAGCTCAGCGAGTCCGAGCCCGACGTGCGCTTCTATGTGCCCGTCGACGACGAGGGCGCCAGCGACTCGCTGCAGTGGAAGTTCTTCATCAACACCGAGCGCGACTGCGCGCCCTCGGGCGACAACAGCTGCGGCCCGCAGCAGAGCGGCGAGATCGCCGCCGACGGCACCGCGCGGCGCTACGTCGAGCACACCATCCGCGGCACCCTCCTCGCGGTGGGCTGCAACCGCATCGAGCTCTGGGTCTCGTCGAGCTTTCGCCTCGACGGCAACCAGCACACGCCCACGCGCGCCGGCGACGTCGACTTCGTCTCGTGGTGGGTGTTCAAGCCCCCGAGCGGCGGCGCCACCGTCGACCCCGTCGAGTCGTGCGCCCAGCGGGTGCAGCCGTGACGCGCGCCGCCCCCCTCCGCGCCCTGCTCCTCGCGCTCGGCCTCGCCGCGTGCGGCGACGGCGGCGGCGTCGTGGGCTCCCGCGCGCTCAACCGCTGCGACACCGACGACGCCTGCCGCGAGGGCGTGTGCGACCTCACCAGCCACCGCTGCGTGGCCGTCGCGCGCACCGAGGTGTTCTTCCGCGTCGTGCCGCCTGAGACCGTCGCGGGCCTCAGCGACGCGCTCCCCACCCTCACGCCGCCGCGCTCGCTCCGCACCGGCGCGGTCGTCGACCTCGCGCTCCGCACGCGCCGCACCGTCTACGGCATCGTGGCCGCGCAGCGCGAGAGCGACGCCACCGGCGCGCCCGACCTCCTCGCCGCCACGGTGCGCTTCACCCCCGCCGACGGCCCCGACGTGATGTCCCCCGTCGAGGTCGTGTCGCAGGCGCAGCCCCTCCCCGGCCTCGGCAACGACGTGGCCCCGCACACCTGGGCCGCCGCCCTCACCGACGGCACCTACGACGTGCTCGTGCGCCCCGCGCAGGCGCTCCGCGGCACCGTGCCGCCCCGCTTCGAGCGCGACTTCGACGTGCGCTCCGACCGCGTGCTGCAGCGCTTCGACATCGTGTACCCGGCCTCGTACACGCGCTGGTCAGGCACCCTCCGCACCCGCGCCGGCGCCGTCGCGGGCGGCCTCTCGGTGCGCGTCGTCGACCCCGCGCGCAACAACGTCGAGGTCTCCACCGTGTCGCTCACCGGCGCCGCCGACGGCGACGCGCCGGGCGCGTTCTCCGTCGCCATGGCGCCCGGCGCGCCGCAAGAGTGGTCGCTCCGCGTCACCTCCAACGTCAACGCCCACGCGGGCCTCGTGGTCGAGCTCCCCAAGGCCGTGTGCGCCCGCCTCGACCCCACGGGCCGCGACGTCGCCGTCGAGCTCCCCACCGACCTGGGGCTCCCGGTCTCGGCGGCCACCCTGCCCGCGGGGCCCCCCACCGACCCGTCGCCGCGCTGCACCGGCTGCGTGCGCGTGAGCGGCACCGTCGAGGCCGCCGCCCTCAACGGCCCCCGCCGCGGGCTTCGCGGCGCCACCGTCACCCTGCACACCAACATCCCCATGACGGGCAGCGCCCTCGGCGACGGCGCGCGCGCGTGGTTCGAAGACCGCGTGCAGACCGACGCCGACGGCACCTTCTCCACCTGGCTCGTGCCCGGCACCTACCGCGTGGTCATCGAGCCCGCCGACGAGGCCTTCGCCAACACGGTGCAGTCGTACCTGGTGGGCGCCGACTCGCGCACGCAATCGGGCCAGGTGTTCGTGGTGCCGCCGCGCAACGCCGTCGCGGGGCGCGTGCTCACCGTCAACGGCGCGCCCCTCGGCAACGCGCGCGTGCAGGCCGTGCCCTTCCACGCCGCGTACTCCGCGCACCCCTGCCTCGCTGAACTCAACATGCGCGCCGTGGCCGCCTCGGCCAACCCCGACGACGACACCACCGCCGCCGACGGGTCGTACCACCTCGAGCTCGACCCGGGCCTCTACCGCGTCGTCGTCGAGCCCCCCGCGGGCGCGGGCTTCGCCACCACCCTCGCGCAGACGCTCTGCGTGCAGAGCAACATCAGCGCGGTCGACGTCGTGATGGACTCCCCCGTCGAGGTGCACGGCGTCGTGCGCGACCCCCGCGGCGTCGCGGCCCCCGGCGCCCGCGTCGAGGCCGTGGTGCGCGTGCGCGAGGTCGGCGCCGAGGGCGTGAGCCTGCGCGTCGCCCGCACCGTCGCGGGCCCCGGCGGGGCGTACTCGCTCTTGCTCCCGGCAGACACTGCCACGAGCCGCTGAGATGGGCGTACGCTCGCGGCCATGGCACACGCACACGGCAAGCTCGCGGCCCCGTTCGCCGACATCCACGTAGAGAACGGCACCGTCCGCGTCACGCTCCTCCACGACCCCTCGGTCGACGGCGTCGACATGGCCATCTACGTCGACGGCTCGGCCAGCATGGCCGAAGAGTTCGAATACCGCGACGACCTCCCCGCCCACGACGACCACGACGACCACGAGCCTCCGCCCGCGGCGCTTGGCGCGGCGATGATCGACGCGGGCGCGCCGGCGAAGTCCACCGCGAAGAAGGGCTGGCTCGCGAAGCTCTTCGGGTGGTTCTCGGGCGGCGACGACGCGCACGACGACGGCCACGACGACGACGACGACGACGACCACGAAGACGACCACGGCCGCGCCACCGCGGGGCGCACCCCCGGCGAGCGCACCAACATGGTCGAGCCGCAGGTGCGGCGCATGCTCCAGTACCTCGCCACGAAAGATCGCAACGGCACCCTCCGCGTCGCCTACTGGGCCTGCGGCAACTCGGGGGCCGACATCGAGGTGGTGGGCGAGGTCTCGGGCGTCGAGGCCGCCACGCTCGCCGTGCCCGGGCCCAAGAACCCCGGCAGCGGCACGCGCCTCGTGCCCGCCCTCAACGATTTCGTGAAGTACATGGAGACCGCGGCGCGCCGCGGTGCGAAGCGCGGCTGCGGCGTGTTCGTCACCGACGGGCAGATCAACGACCAGGGCGGCGTGCTCAAGACCTCGCGGCAGATCGCCGCGCGCATCGCGGCGGGCTCGCTCCCGCCGCTTCACCTCGTGCTCGTGGGCGTCGGCGAGCAGGTGAGCGAGCGGCAGATGGAGGAGATCTCACACCTCGAGGTGCCCGGCGCCGAGCACCTGTGGTGCCACCGCGTCGCCGAGGAGATGCACGAGATGGCCGAGCTCGTGTCGGGCCTCGTCGACAGCACCATGACCGTCGCCGCCGGCGGCGCCGTGTACGACGCGAAGGGCAAGCTCGTGAAGCGCTACGACAAGCGCCTCCCCGCGGTGCTCGAGTTCGAACTCCCCGCGGGGCACACGCGCTTCTCGCTCGAGGTCGACGGTCGGCGCTACACGCAAGACCTGCCCGACGACGACGACCACTGAGCCGGGCGCTACTCGCGCTCGGCGGCCTGCTCCAGGAGCAACATGCCGAGCGCGACGCACACGGCCCGCAGCGGGTCCATCGGGCCCGCGATGCCCACCGCGCCGAAGCCCGCGAGGAGCACGCACACCCACCCGAGGCCGCGGCGAACGCCCGCGCCGCGGTCGAGCGACTGCGTGGCCAGCGAGAGGCTCACCGCGCCGATGAGGCCCGTGAAGAGCAGCGTGTACACCATGAGCGCCGCGCGCGACGGGTGCCCGGCGCCGCCGACGCCCGCGAGGTCGAAGCGCGCGCCGAAGGAGGCCCGCGCCACCATCTCGGTCGTGCGCGGGAGCCGCGCGGGCAGCGTGAGGAGCACCGCGGTGAAGGCCGCGGGCATCGCCACGAAGGCCATCGCGCGCAGCGTGCCGAGGTGGGCGAGCGCGCGGCGCAGCGCCCACACGATCGCGAGGGTGACGCCCACGAAGGCCGAGGCCTCGCTCACGCGGCCGAGCGCGTCGGCCACGCGGGGGAGCGAGCTCCCGGGGCGCGAGGCGTACGAGGCGATGGGGCCGAAGAGCTCGACGGTCTCGCCCGCCACGAGGAGCATGAGGGAGACGGCCGCGACGCGGTTCTTGCGCGCGAGGGCCGACGCGACGCCGCGCCCGCCCGCCACGAGCACGAGGGCCGCGACGCCGCCCAGCGAGACCCACTGCAGCGTCTGCGACACCGTGGTGGCGAACATGGCCACGAACGCGAGCGCGGCCACTGGCGCGATGGCCAACGAGCGGGCGACGAGCGACGCGAAGGCCCCCCGCGCGCCCGAGGCGAACCACGCGAGGCGCGCGATGGCCACGAGCGCCAGCACCACGCCCGCCACGGTGGCGATGGTGCCGAGCTGGCCGAGCCAGGGGCGCTGCCCCGCGAGGCCGCCGAAGACGCGCGTCACGAAGAAGCCCGGCGTGAGAAGCAGCACCGCGAAGCCCGCGGGAAAGAGCGACCCCTCGGGGAGCGCGGCCTCGGCCTCGGCGCGGTGCGAAGATGCGGTCGTGGTCACAGGCTACAGGTCTCGCGAGGGAGCATACATGACGGCTATGGGATCGGTACGGCGGCTCAGCGCTCGAGGCTCCGTCGGTACCGGCGGAACCACGTACGTACCACCTGGTCGACGTCGAGCCGCAGGAACTTGGCGTACTCGATCACGAAGCCCCGCGTGTACACCGACTGCGGGAGCGCCCCGAAGTCGTCTTCTTCGAGGGCGCGCAGGTAGGGGAGCGAGATCTTGGTGCGGGCGGCGACGTCGCGGAGGTCTACGTTGCGGGCCTCGCGCACGGCCTTGAGAATGGGCCCCGTGAACTCGGTGTCGGGCGTGATGTCGGGCATGCGCGAGGGCGCGGCGGTCTCGGTCACGTCGGGCTCGTCGTCGAAGCGCGTGGCCATCGAGAACACCCCGACGGGCGCGATGGAGAGGTCGTAGGGGCGACGCCGCGAGGGGTCGAGCAGCACGTCGCGCGCCTCTTCGACGCGGGCCACGATCGACGACACCTCCTCGTCGGTCATGAGGCCCGCGAGGCACACGCTCTCGGTCGCGTACACCTCGCGCGTCTTGCGGTAGGCGCGGCGAATCTCTTCGTCGCTCGCGCCGCGGTCGATGGCCAGGAGGTCGTAGTGCGTGGGCGGCGCCGGGGCCTCGGAGGGCTCCGGGGCGGGCGAGCTCGTGGCACCGCGGCCCACGTCGAGCGACAACAATCTCCGCGCCACGCGCTCGAGGTTGCGGCTCGCCTTGGCCGACGGAGCGTCCACGAGCAGCGGGCGCTTGCGGCGCGCGGCGAGAAAGGCCGCGTCGTCGTACTCGACGTGCCCCATGAACTCGAGCACCGGCCCCATGCGGCGCAATCCCACCCGCACGATGGCCTCGCCGAGCTCGAGGTCGGCGCGCGAGCGCGACTGGTTTACGATGAGCCGCACGCGCAGGCGCGAGAGCTCGCCCCACGACGCCGCGGCGGCCTGTTGCGAGCGCGCGGCGATGGCGTTGGCGAGGTCGACGGGGGCGGGCGGGCCCGCGTGGGCGCGCACCAGGGCGGCGACCGCGTCGGGGGCCCCCGGGTCGTCGAGGGTGCGCAGTCGCTCGGAGAGACGGCGGGCGTAGAGGTGACGCACGAGGCGCCACACGGCCTCGACGGCCACGGGCTCGGGGGTGGTCACGGTGACCACGGTGTCGCTCTCGAGCATCGCGTCGAGGGTGCGCGTTCGCACCCCGGAGCCCATGTCGAGGAGGGCGAAGTCGGCCCCGCTCGCGCGCACGAGCTCGCGCGGGTGGCGCAGCGGGAGCTCGGGGAACGGGCCGTCTTCGCGCGTCGCCTCGAGCACCCGCACGTTGGGCACCACCGTCTCGCGGCCGCGCGGCTCGGGCGGTGACGGCGCCCACGGCGGGAGCGCGCCGCCGGAGCGAAACGCGCCGAAGTGCGAGGCCACGCAGGGGCCCTGCGGGTGCGCGTCGACGTACAGCACGCGCTTGCCGAGCTGCGCGAGAAAGATGGCCATGCCCGTGGCGATGAGCGTGCTGCCCGTGCCCCCCTTGGAGCCGCCGAAGGTGATGACGCGGGTGTTCGTGACGGGGTCGGCCATTGCGCGGGAGGGGGCGCGGTATACCACAGCGCACGGCGTTGTTGACTTCGCGGCGCGTCGGCGTTGGCATCGTGCGCTGAGGTACGCATGCACGCTCGATGGCTCGTCGCGCTCGCGCTCGCGGGATGCAGCGCTGGGGAAGAGGTTACGGTCAACGGTCCCGACGCGGCGGCGGCGCCCGACGCGGTGGTCGATGTGGTGCGTCCGATCGACGTGGTGCCCTACGACGTCACCCCGCTCGACGTGGTGCGCGGCGAAGACGTGGTGCCCGAGGCCGCCGTCGACACGGGGCCCGACGTGATCACCCGCGAGCAGTTTTGCATGGGCGCGGGGCCGCCGGTGGTGGTGGGCGACCGCGTCACCATGAGCACCCGCTGCGTGGGTCGCATCGCCGAGGCGGTGTTTCGCCACGCGATCTGCACGTGCACCGACCTCGGGCTCGCGGGCTACCTGCAGACCGACTCCTTCGACTCGGGCGCCTCCATGATGATGGCCGAGAACGGCGGCGCCGTGGGCATCAACGGCGGCCTCTCGCTCGTCGGGGTGATGCGCATCGGCGACGCGCTCACCATGTCGGGCACCGCGCCCCTGCGGCTCATCGGGGCCCACACGGTGCGCGGCGACCTCGCGCTCCAGGGTGACCTTCAGGTGGCGGGCACGCTCGACGTAGAGCGCAACGCGCGCATCCGCGGCAACCTGCTGGCGATCGGTCCGTTTCGCGTGCGCGGCGACCTCACCACGCAGCCCGGCACGCTCCCCCTCGGGGTGATCAACGTGAGCGGCGCGCGGCGCTCGGCCAACGTCGACGTGGCGCCGCCGTGCGCGTGCCGCGACAGCGAGATCTTCGACGTGCGCGGCGCCGTCACCGACGCGAGCGCGCGCAACGACAACGCCGCCGCGGGCTTTCGCCGCGACGTGTTCAACGGCGTGGTCGGCGAGGCGCGCGTCGAGCTCCCGTGCGGGCGCTTCTTCGTCGAGCGCATCGCGGGCCTCGGGGCCATCACGCTGTCGGTGCAGGGGCGCACGGCGCTCTTCGTGGGCGGCGACTTCGACCTCGGCGGCTACTTCAACGTGGAGCTCGGCCCCATGGGCGAGCTCGACGTGTTCGTGGCGGGCTCGATCCTGGGTGCGGGCTACCTGCGCATGGGGCGCGTGGCGCGGCCCTCGAAGGTGCGCTTCTACATCGGCGGCGAGCGCGGCTTCACCCTCGCGGGCGTGGCGGGCTTTCAGGGCAACGTGTACGCGCCGCGCGCGCCCGTCACCATCGCGGGCTTCAACGAGATGCGCGGGTCGCTCTTCGCGGGGCGCGTGGCCACCGCGGGCGACCTCACCATTCACTACGACCGCTCGGTGCTGCGCGCGGGCGACGACTGCCCGCCGGAGATGCCCCCCGCGGGCGGGTGCACCGGCTGCGGCGTGGGCGTGTGCCGCGCCACGCAGGCCTGCGTGAGCGGCGCGTGCGCGATGTGTCGGACCGACGCCGACTGCTGCGCGCCCTTCGTGTGCGAGACGCGCACGGGCCAGTGCCTGCCGCTGCCGCCGTGATGGGAGCGGGCGGGAGGCGCATCCCTTCCGCCGCACGCGCCGAGCCCCATGAACACTGAATGACCCCTGCCTCGCAATCCCGCGCAGACCTACGAAGGGTCGATGACCCCTGCGCTGGCTCATCGGCAGCCGCAGCCCGCCTGAAGCTCCCGCCCGCGCTCGCCCTCGCAGAACGCTCGGGCACGTCGAAGCGAAAGCCCGATCGACGCGCTGCACGTGGAGCCGCAGCGGCGGGACGTGCTTACGCCCGCCCGCTGGTGGCCGCCTCGCGGCACCAACAACGCAATTGGAATCACACCCCAACATCAGGCGACGGCGCGAACGCCCCTGCGTGGCACGTTG
>CANMAT010000121.1 GCA_947494865.1 Deltaproteobacteria bacterium | reverse complement strand
TGTGTGATGAGGCGCATCGCGACCTCGGGGCACAGCCACGGGCGCGCCGTCACGGCGTGCTCCCGCACGCGGGCCTCGCACTCCGCGCGAGACGTCACGCGCCCTCCGCGCCGGGGGCGGTCTCGACGGGGATTCGCACGCGAAACGTGGTGCCGCCGCCGGGCGTGGGGAGCACCGTCGCGTCGCCGCCGTGGGCCTGCGCGATGTGCTTCACGATGGCGAGCCCGATGCCCGACCCGCGCGCCCCCGAGGCGTGCGCGCTGCGCCCGCGGAAGAAGCGTTCGAAGACCCTGCGCGCGTCTTCGGGGTCGATGCCCGGGCCGTGGTCTTCGACGTCGAGCGTGAGGTGCCGATCGACGCAGCGCACGCGCACCACCACCTCCTCCGAGTCGCCCGCGTACTTCACCGCGTTGTCGAGGAGGTTGAAGAGCAAGAGGTGCAGGGCGCGCTCGTCGAGGCGCGCGCGCGGCAGCCCGTCGGCGATCTCGGTCACGAGGCGCGGGCGCTCCTTCACCACGCGGTAGCGGAACATCTCGACGCCGCGAAAGACCACGCCCCCGAGGTCGCCCGCGGCGAACTCGTACGAGGTCCCCCCGCGCTCGAGGCGCGCGAAATCGAGCACGTTGTCGATGAGCGCGGTGAGCCGCTCGCTCTCGCGCACGATGATGTCGAGGTACTGTCGCCGCTTGTCGCTGGACGGCACGCGGTCGGTGGCCAGCATCTCGCCGAACATGCGAATGAGCGAGAGGGGCGTCTTGAGCTCATGCGACACGGTGGCGATGAAGTCGCTCTTGAGGCGGTTCAAGCGCTCCTCTTCGCGCGCGGCGAAGGTAAAGAACACGACGCCCACCAGAATGACCACGAGCGACAGGCCCACGTAGCCCGCCTCGAGGAGCTGACGGCTGCGCGCCCGCGCCTTGAACTCGGGGTCGTCGCGCAGCACCGCGGCCATGCGCCACTTGTAGAGCGTGGTGGGGAATTGCGCCGACACGAGCTCCCCCGCCGACGCGGTCGAGCGGCCGTACACCACGACGTTATGCTCGTCGGTGACGTTGAAGCGCCCGCGCGCGAGCGGGTCTTCGAAGAGCTTCGGGAGCACCTCGCGGCGCACGAAATCGAGGTCCGTCTCGATCACCACGAAGTAGCGTCGCCCGGCGGATTCGCCCACGAAATACGACACCAGCGCGCTCTGCCCCGCGGCCGTGCCGTGCCAGTGGCGGTGCTCGCCCACCTGCTGCGCGCGCAGGTGGAGTTCGCCGCGCAGGTGATCTTCGAAGAGCGCGCGAAAGCGGTCGGCGTCGTCGGAGGTCGCGCGCGACACGGCGCGCAGCGGGCGCTCCTCCTCGTCGAGCACCAGCACCGTGCGCGCGGTGGGCGCCACGCGGTCGGCCAGCGCGGGCCAGCGCGAGGCCAGCACGTCGAGGTCGTCGGGGTCTACGAGGTGGATCACCGCGTTGTCGGCCGCGATGATCATGGCCTCGACGCGGTCGAGCTTCTCTCGCACGAGGAGCACCGTCGACTCGATGACGGATCGCTCGCCGAGGCGCTCGAGGGAGGCGGTGGTGCGCCACGTCCACCAGGCGAGAAAGCCCGACGCCGCGACGATCGCCGCGAGGAGCGTCCACCGGGCCAGCACCTTCGCGCGGGGCTTCACGGCGTTGGCAGATACCACCGCGCCCGTCGCCACCGCAAACACTGCCCTGCGTGTTCGCAGCGTCGACGAGGTACGGAGGCGCAGACTACTGCGCGGCTGGCGCGGCGGGCGCGGCGGGCGCTACCGGCGCGCCCGGAAACTCGCGCGCGCGCTCGGCGCGGCGCTGCGCGTGAAACGCGGTGACCTCGTCGACCGCGAGGACGCCGTCGTGGTTGACGTCGGCGGCGCCCAGGCGCGCCTGCATGCGCTCGGGCAGCTCGGCGACCTCGACGCGGCCATCGGCGTTGCGATCGAAGCGCACCATCATGCGGGCCGGATCGAAGCCGCGGTGCCCTTCGGGGCCGCGGTGCCCTTCGGGGCCGCCGTGCCCCATCGGGCCGCCGTGCCCCATCGGGCCGCCGCGGAGAGCGCCCGTGGCGCGGGCCTGCGTGAGCTCGTCGGCGGTCACGCGGCCGTCGGTGTTCGCGTCGGCGCGGCCCACGTGCGCCCAGCGCTCGCCCACCTCGTCGGCGGTGACGGCGCCGTCGTGGTTGGCGTCGAGGCGCGCGAAGCGCTGCGCACGCTGCGCCTGCATGTGCGCGGTGACCTCGTCGAGCGCGAGGACGCCGTCGCGGTTGGCGTCGGCGCCGCCCATGCGCGCCTGCATACGCTCGGGCAGCTCGGCGAGCTCGACGCGGCCATCGGCGTTGCGGTCGAAGCGCGCGAGCATGCGCGCCGGGTCGAAGCCGCGATGGCCCTGCTTGGTGATACCCGCCGCGCTCGCGCTCGCCGCGCCGACGTCTTCGCCCGCGCCGCCGCACGCGACCGCGAAGAGAGCGAGGAGCGAGCCGAGGACCACGGGACGAAAGGCCGAGCGGATGTTCATGACGATTCTCCTTCAGGGGCGACACCCTCGCGGCGCCGCCCTCTGAACGCCCCCAATCCAACATGTGTGCCGCCGCGGCGACACACCCAGACGCCTTGATTTATGACGTTTTCGCGCATCGTCATCGTCGCGTGGGGCGACACTTGTATCCCCGTCGCAGACGGGCTCACCGAGCGGGAAAGCGCAGCGTCGCCGTGGCGGCGCGCCCGCGCATGCGCACCGTGACGCCCGCCTCCCGCACCGCGATCACGTCGACGCTCGCCGCGGAATCACCCGCGGTCACGACCCACTCGCGACGCCCCACGCGCAGCACCGCGCCGGGCGCCCGCCCGCGAACGCGCTCCCGCGCGACGGGCACCGTGCCCGCGAGCGCCTCGGCCGCTATCGTGGAGCGGCCGTCGCAGCGCGCGGGCCACGGGCGGTCGCCGAGGTCGCCCTCGCCCGACGCGCGCGCGAGCGGCCACGAGAGCACGGCCTCGAGCGAGGCCCCCGCGGGCTCGGCGCGCACGAGGATGAGATCGCTCATCGACGGCGTCACCGCCATGAGGGCGAGCGCTCGGCCGAGCGACGCGTGGTCGGGCGCGCGCACCGTGACGTCGAGCGTACGCAGGGTGCGCTCGGCCCGCACGAGGCACAGGTCCGACGTCACTCCGAGCGCGAGCAGCGGCTGCGCGAAGGAGACGCGCGCGAGGTCGAGCGGTCCCCTCCAGCCGAACACGACGCGCGCCCGCTCCGCCCCTGACCACGCCACAACGTCGGCCGCGCAGGCAACGCCGGGAACACGCCGCTGCACCGCGTCGCAGAGGCCATCGAAAGCCGCGGGGTCGGTCTCGACGTCGGCGACGAGCGTCCACACGTTGGCGCCGTCACGCGCCTCGGGTCGCGTCGGCGCAGGCATCGCGCGCGCCTCCGAGATCACCGCGGCGAGCAGACGCTCGCGCACCCAGGGCGAGTCGTTCTCGCCGAGCATCGGCAGCGATGCGAGCGAGGCGCGCACGCGGTCGGGCGCGCTCGCGACGGCGACGGGCGGCGGCGCGACGGGCGGCGGCGCGACGGGCGCTACAACGACGGCCGCGTCGGCCGCGGCGACCGGCGCAGCGGTCGGCGAGCGCGCCGCGCGCGAGGTCGTGACGTTCGCGCTACACGCGAGCAGGAGGGCAGAGAGTGAGAGCGAGGAGCGCCCCCTCCCGCGAGCCCGATGAACAGGTCGACGAGAGGGCACGCGGGCGGCGATCAGCGAGCGCGGGTGACGTGAAACTCGACGCGGCGGTTGGCCGCGCGGCCCACCACCGTGAGGTTGGGGCGCAGCGGGCGCGTCTGCCCGAAGCCGCGCGCCGTGAGCTTGTCGGCGGGGATGCCGAGGCGCACGAGCGCGTCGCGCACCGACTCGGCGCGGCTCTGCGACAGGGTCACGTTGCCCGCGGGCGTGCCGGTGTTGTCGGTGTGGCCCTGGATCTCGACCGACGAGAGGGTCGGGTTGCGGCGGATCACGTCGGCGATCTCTTCGACCAGCGTGGTGGAGTCGGGCAGGATCTCGGCCGAGGCGGTCTGGAAGTGAATCTGCCGCGAGATGGCGATGACGCCGCCGCGGAGCACCGCCGACGGGCGCGCGGGGCGGCGCGTGGCCGTGATGTCGACGTTGACCGTGCGGCGCGGCTCGACCGTGGTGGCCTGCGGCGTGGTGGCCATGTGCTGCGGCGTCGCACCGACCTGCACGGTGTACTGGCCCGCGAGGACGTCGCTCACCGAGAACGAACCCGAGGCGTCGGTGGTGGCGGTCTGCTCGACCGGCGCCGAGCCGCCCTGCGGCGTGACGAACGTGGGGGCGGGCGTGATGGTCACCGTCGCGTTGGCGACGCCGCCGCCGCCGACGCTCGACACGACGTGACCCGTGAGGGTGCCGCGACGCGGGAGCGGGCGGAGGTCGCAGGTGAGCGTGACGGGCGCAGGCGCCGCGGGGGCGGGCGCAGGCGCCGCCGCGGCGGTGCCGCCCTCGGGCGCAGCGGGCGCCGCCGGGGGCGCGGCGATGGTGAAGTTGCAGTCGTTGGGGTTGTACCCCTCAGCCTCGACGTGCACACGATAGTCGCCGGGCGGAATGTGACCCGAGCGGAAGGTGCCATCGGCCGCCGAGGCGAGGATGTGCAGCTCGGGGTGACCGTTGAAGGTCACGATGGCGTGGTTGACGCCCGAGCGGCTCTCGGCGTCGCGCACGGTGCCGTTGACCGTGCCGCCCGGCGGCGTGCGGTCGACGTCGCGGTTGACGATGCGCTCGGGGCCAGGCACCTCGACGCGCTGCACCGGCGCGTGGATGTCGTACGCGAACGCGGCGCCGAAGAAGAGCTGCCACGGGGCCGTGGGGGCCAGCTCGCGCACGAAGTCGCTCGTGCCCGAGGTGGCCACGTCGAAGGCCAGCGTGCCCGAGAGGCCGCGCACGGGCGGGAGCACGCGCGCGCCGATGGTGAGCCGCGAGGGCATCGAGGCGAAGCCCGAAGTCTGCAGGCAGCCGTCGTCGTCGGCCTCGCCGCCGGGGCGCGTGCCCGTGGGGCCCGGCGAGTAACACTGGTAGCTCTGGCGGTTGATGGGGATGCCCACCGACCACTCGAGGAAGGGGTTCACATACGGGAGGTTGGCGTCGACGCCGATGTTGATCCCGAGCTGATCCATGCGGTTCACGCCGAGGGCGTAGCGCTCGACGCGAGACACCTCGAGGAAGCAGCGCGGGTCGTTGACCGTCGAGCAGATCGCGGGGTCGAAGCCGGGCTGCGCGGCGCGGCGGCGGGCCTCGACGTCGGCCACGATCGACGCGCTGTTGTCGACGAAGTAGCGGAGGTTGAGGTGAAAGCGCAGGGGCACCGTGCGCGTGATCTCTTTGAGGTCGAGGGTGCCGAGGATGCGCGCGTGGAAGCTCGTCGAGTCGGCGTTGAGGCCCACGTCGCCCGAGCGGTTGAGCAGAAACACCGACAGGTCGCCGCCGAGGTAGAGCCCGCGCGTCACGCGGAAGGCCGCCTTCACGCCGAGGTTCGAATCGCCGAGAACCTGAAAGAGGGCCGGGCGCTCGCGGTTGTTGGCGTTGGCGTACGCGCGCACCGAGCCGAACACCTCGAGGAAGTCGAGGGGCGAGTACGACAGCGTGAGGGTGCCGCCGACGTGGCGCGCGTCGTCTTCGCCGCCCACGAAGGCCGTGCCCGCGAGGGCGGAGGGGCGGAGAAAGCCCGACGCCGACGCGAACTCTCCCGTGAGCCCAAAGCGAAACGAGCCCGCAGCGCCGAGCTGGCCCGTGGCAGTGTGCAAAAGGCCGATGGAGCCGTCGAGGGTCGAGTACCGCGCCAGCATGCGGGTGCGGCGGTCGGCGTCGCTCTCCTCAGGCTCAGCGGCCGCGGGCTGCGGGGCCGCCGCGGCGTCGCTCGCAGGCGTCGAAGAGGAGGTCTCCTCCTCCTCGTCGGACTCCTCGTCGTCCTGGTTCGTGTTGGCGTTCGCCGGGGCGGTGCGCTGCGCCGTCTGCGCGTACGCGGCGAAAGGAATGAACTGTGCCGCGAGCATCAGGGCCAGGCGTCGAGACTGCCGCATGATCTGTGTCCTCCGAAGATGCGAACCACCGTGCGCGCAACCTTCGCGCATCGCGCGCAGCGGTCGGAGCGTCGGTCTCTGAAGGGAATGCGGGGCGTTTCTACCACCGCCCGAAAAACCAAGTCCAGCGCTCTACAACCCCGCAACGCACACGGCGCAACGCGGAGCTCTGCCCGCACGCGCGAGAGTGGAATGCTACAGGTTGCGCGGCGCGACGGGCTGCACCGCAGGCTCGCCCGCGCCCGGCTCCGTCGAGAGGAGCGCCTCGATGCGCTTCTCGGCGGCGTCGAGGCGTCGCTGCCCCTCGCGCGTGAGGCGCACGCCCTCTTCGAAGATCTTGAGCGACTCTTCGAGCGGGAGGTCTCCCTTCTCGAGGTTCTCGACCACGCCCTTGAGGCGCTCGAGGATCGACTCCAGCGACATCGTCTCGCCCACCGGGGCCACCGCGTTCGTCTCGGCCATCGCGCACGTTCTCCGTTCGGGGCGCAGACCAGACACCACACCCGCGGCGTCGGTCAAGCCCCGCGCGCTCACGCCTTGCGCGACGCCTTGTGCGTGAGCGTGGCCGTCATGCGCGCGGCCCGAGCGTCACTCCTTGATGAGGCCTTCGGCCTTCATCGCGGCCTGCACCGCGGGGCGCTCGAACACGCGGCCCACGAACGACTGCAGCGACGGAAAGGGCGCGAGGTCGTAGCCGGTGTACTTCGTCCACCCGAGCAGCACGAAGAGGTACCCGTCGGCCACGGTGAAGGTGTCGCCCATGAGGTGCGTGCGACCCGTGAGCTCGCCGTTGAGATACTCGAAGCGACGCGTGAGCGCGCCGCGCGCGCTGGCCTTCGCGGCGTCGTCGGCCTTCGGGTTGAAGAACACGCCGAAGGGCTTGTGCACCTCGGAGTTGAGGAACGCGAGCCAGCCCTGCAGCTCGTAGCGGGCGATCGTGCCGTTGGCGGGCGCGAGGTTGGAGCCCGGGTTCTGGTCGGCGATGTACTGCACGATCGCCGGGCCCTCGATGAGCACCGTCGAAGCATCGACGCGCAGCGCGGGCACGTACCCGCGGGGGTTCACCGCGAGGAAGTTCTCGCCGGCGGCCGTGGTCTTCGTGGCGAAATCGACGCGGTCGAGTTCGAACGCGAGGCCCGCCTCGCGGAGCGCGATGTGGGGCGAGAGCGAGCAGGCGCCGGGGGCGAAATACAGCTTCAACATCGTAGGTGAGCCTCTTCGAATGGGTGAGCGAGCGAGGGCGAGCGCGGCCCCGTCGAGGCGCCGCGGAGCGCTGATGACGGAGCGACATACCCCAGCGGGGCGGCGCGAAACCAGCGCGCGGGAGCTAAGCATTCCCGCAACGCGAGCAGGCGCTTACATCGACGGGACGATGGCGAGGGTGAGGTGGTACGAGGCGATGCTCGACGTGGTGTTGTACGAGCGCACGCACACCGCGTAGCTGCCCGCGGCGAGGTTGTTGAGGGGGCCCGACACCAGGCCGTTGATGCGCGAGCAGAGGTTGTTCTGCGCGATGTCGTCGTTCTCGACGATGCGCGCGCCCGCGGGGTTGTACACCGCGACCACCGTGTCGGCGCCGCCGGCGGGGCAGCCGCCCGCGTTGTTGTTCGTCTCGACGAAGAGCGACGCGCCCCCAGCGGGCACGCGCGCTTGAAAGCAGTCGACGTCGCCCGCCGTGATGGACCCGCGGAAGATGGCGCTCTCGGTCACCGGCCCCTGCGCCGCCGCGGGGGTGTTGTTGGGCTCGGCCTCGGCGGCCGGCGCCGCGCACACGCCGCGGCTCACGCCCGCGGGGAGGCACGTCGCCGCGGCGCCGCACACCACGCTGCCGTAGCGCCAGTCGCACGCGGCCGTGGCCGTGCTCTGACACACGTTGCGCCCCCCGAAGGCGGAGCACTCGAGGCCCGCGTCGCACTGCGGCGACCCTCCGCGGCACGCCGTGCCCGGCGCCGTGCCGTCGGCCACGCAGGTGCCGCCCGCGAACATCGCGTCGGGCGCGCAGCTCGAGCCCGCCGCGCACACCGTCGCGTTCGCCGTGAGGTCGCACTCGGCCCCCGACGCCACGATCGCGCGGCACGTGGGCGTTGTCGCGGCGGAGCACTCGAGGCCCGCTTCGCAGCGGGGCGAGGCCGTGCGGCAGAGGCCGCCGCGCGCGCCCACGGCGAAGCAGAGGTAGCGCCCGGGGTTGCTGGCCACGGGGGCCTGGCGGCACGCGGTGCTCGCCGCGCACACGCCCGTGAGCTGCGACGGGTCGCACTCGGCGCCCGCCATGAGGGTGGTGCGGCACACGCCGGTCGCGTCGGGCGTCGGCGTGGGGTTCGTGCACGACAGGCCCGCCCCGCACGGGGCGCGCCCCACGAGGCACGCGCCGTTGCGGGTCGCGTCCATGGTGCAGGTGCCGCGCGTGGTGTCGCCGGGGTTGGCGATGCACGCCGAGCCGCGCACGCACAGGTCGCCGCCCGCGCACGGCATGCCCTGCGCCACGGGGCGGCGGCAGATGCCCTGCACATCGACCGTGGGCGAGAGCACCGTGCACTGGAGCCCCGCGTCGCACGACTCGCCGGAGAGGCGACAGGGGCCGTTGTCGGCGCCGAGGGCGAGCTCGCGCGCGCTGAGTTCGAAGGCCCCCGACGTCGCCAT
>CANMAT010000120.1 GCA_947494865.1 Deltaproteobacteria bacterium | reverse complement strand
TTGCGCGAGAGCGAGGCGCGGGTGTTTCGCACCGTCGACGCCGTCATCGCGGGCAGCGTGTACTACTGGTCGCCGTCGGCCTCGCGGCTCCGTCGCATCGACGTCGACCTCGCGCGCCGCGTAGATTTTCTGCCCAACCCCGGCGACCGCTGCATCGGCTGCCACTCGGTGTCGCGCGACGGGCGCCGCCTCGCGGGCTTTCTCGAAGGCACCGGCGAGGCCCTCGCCCTCTACGACCTCACGCGCGACCTCACGGGCACGCCCGCGGCGGTCGAGGCGAGGCTCGCCGCGCCCGTGCGACGGTGCACGTCCTTCAACGCCGACGGCACGCGCCTCGTGTCCGGCGACTGCGGCGCCAACCCGTCGAGCATGGCGTTCTCGATTCTCAACGGCGCCACCGGCGCCGCCGTGACGGCCACCGGGAGCCCCGGCAACGGCTTCGACCCCGAGTGGTCGCCCGACGGACAGCTCATCGCGTACACCAACCGCAGCGACGCGCTCACCCTCACGCCCGCGCTCGGGAGCGACCGCTTCGGAGACGCGCGCGTGATCCACACGCCCGCCATGGCCGACGCCACGATGCGCGTCGACTGGCACCCCACGTGGACGCCCGACAGCCGCTGGATGGCCCTCCAGCGCGGCGAGAACCGCCGCACGGCCATGGGCCGCGGCTCCCTCTGGATGATCTCCCGCGACGGCGGCCCCCTCGTGCGGCTCAACAACGCCAACAACGGCGCGGCGGGCGAAGACAGCTTTCGCCCGCAGTTCTCGCCCTTCAACTCCGGCGGCTACTTCTGGCTCCTGTTCACCACGGCGCGGCCCTACGGCAACGCACCCGCGGGCGTACGGATGCAGAAGCAGATCTGGGTCACCGCCATCAACAACCGCCCCGCCGCGGGCGCCGACCCCAGCGAGGTGCCCTACTACCTCGACGGGCAAGAGACGGCCACCGCGCTCTCCCCCTACTGGACCCCTGCCCCCTGCCGCCCCAACGGCAACGGCTGCGGCAACGGCGCCGACTGCTGCAGCGGCGAGTGCGAGCCCGACAGCGCGGGTCGCTCGGTGTGTGTCACGCCCCGCGCGATGTGTGTGTCGCGCGGCGGACGCTGCGGCGGCGACAGCGACTGCTGCACGGGCCTCGCGTGCACCAACGCGCTCTGCGACCTGCCGCCGCCGCAGTAGCGGGTCTTTGGCGGCGAGCGCACCCGCGGTGGGGTTTCGTGGTATGTGCGCCGCGCTTTATGGCCACTGCTAAGCCCCCTGTGCCCACCGGTCCGCGCGGCCCTCAGAAGAAGGTCGACTCCCTCGAGCCCCCCTCCGAGGTGAGCAAGTATCTCCCGTACATCGCCGCCGCCGCCGTGGTGATCGGGCTCGTCGCCACGATCGTGCGCTCGCCCACCTACGCGGTGCACGCCACGGCCACGCTGCTCGTGTGCGGCGCCCTCGGCCTCGGGTACATCGCCTCGCAAGACGCGCACGCCCTCCCGCCCGACGACGGCTTTCGCAAGGCCGTCGCGGCGGGCACCCTCGCGGTGGTGTTCGCGCTCCTCGGCGCGGTGGCGCTCACGCTCTATCCCCCGGCGCCCTACGGCACCGTCACGCTGCAGCGCGCGGGCGACACCGGCGCCATCACCGTCACGGGCTCGGCGGCCAACCTCTTCGTCGAGACCCGCGGCACCTTCGAGGCCGACGTAGGCCCCTCCGCGCAGGCGAAATACACCATGCACGTGGTACGCGACGGCGCCGAAGAGGAGCTCGAGGGCACCTTCGAACGCAGCGCCGGGCAGAGCCCCCTCGCGGGCGGCACCTCGGTCGCAGCGGCGAGCACGGAGTCTACGTCGAGCCGCCACTGGCTCACCGCGCTGCACGGATCGGGGCGCTACGCCGTCACCCTCGACCGCATGCCCGAGAACCTCCGCCCGCCCATCTCCGTGTCGATCCGCGGCGAGCCCTTCGCCCCGTGGATGTTCACCCTCGCCTTCGCGCTCCTCGCGGTGCTCGTGCTGGTGATCGACGTGGGCATCGCGAAGCGCGGCATCGAGCCGACGTACGCGCCCGCGCTGCTCCTCGCGCTGGTGTTCGTGTACTACCTGCACGGCCACTACGCGGGCACGAGCGACGGGCTCCTCGCGGCCCTCCTCGTGGGCATTCTGGGCGGCGGCCTCGGCGGCGAGGCCCTCGCGCGCATCTCCCGCAAGATCGCGGGCTGAAGCGCCTTCTCGTTCGAAGTCTCACTCCCCTACAATCGCGCCCGATGTCGCGCGAAGCCGAAGTGGTTGTGCTGGGCGCCGGCCCCTCGGGGCTCGCCGTCGGCGGCGCCCTGCGCATGCGGGGCGTTCCCTTCGAGGTGCTCGAGCGCGCCGACGCGTTGGGCCACACGTGGCGCAACCACTACGACCGCCTGCACCTGCACACGGTGAAGCAGCACTCGTCGCTGCCCGGCCTCGCGTGGCCCGCGCACGTGCCCATGTACCCTTCGCGCGACGACGTGGTGGCCTACCTCGAGTCCTACGCGCGGCACCACGGCATCGAGGCGCGCCTCGGCGAAGCCGTCACGCGCGTGCGCCGCGAGGGCGACCGCTGGTCCGTCGAGCACACGTCGGGCTCCACCCGCGCGCGACACGTCGTCGTCGCCACGGGATACAACCGCGTGGCCCACACCCCCGCGTGGCCCGGCCGCGAGCGCTTCAAGGGCGCCGTGATGCACAGCGGCGAGTACCGCAACGGACGCGCCTTCAAGGGACGCAGCGCGCTCGTGGTAGGCGCGGGCAACTCGGGCGCCGAGATCGCGCTCGACCTGTGGGAGTCCGGCGCGCGCACTGCGCTCTGCGTGCGAGGGCCGTTGCACGTGGTGCCGCGCGACGTGTTCGGCATCCCCGCGCAGGTCAACTCGCTGCGCGTGATGAGCAGGCTCCCGCCGCGCGTGGCCGACCGCCTGTCGCTCCTCATGCTCGACCGCGTGGTGGGCGACCTCACGCCCTGGGGCATCCGCCGACCGGCCCTCGGCCCCGTCTCTCAGGTGCTTGAAAACAAGCAGATTCCGCTCATCGACGTGGGCACGGTGGCGCTCATCAAGCAGGGCCACATCCGCGTGGTGCCGGGCATCACCCGCTTCACCGAGGGGGGCGTCGCGCTCGACGACGGGCGCGCGCTCGACCTCGACCTCGTCGTGCTCGCCACGGGCTATCGCCCCGCGCTCGACGCCTTCCTCGACGACGCGCCGCGCTACACCGACGCGCGCGGATACCCCACCCGTTTCGGCGCCGATGCGCCCGCCCCGGGGCTCTACTTCGTGGGGTATCGCAACCCGCTCACGGGAGCCCTCCACGACATCGCGCGCGAGGCGACGGCCATCGCGGCGCACATCGCGAGGTCCGCGTGAGCGAGCTCGACCACTGGCACCCGGTTCTCCTCGCGCGCGAGCTCGGCGCGAAGCCCGTCGCGGTCACCGTGTGCGGGCGCAAGCTCGTGGTGTTTCGCACGCGCCACGGCGTCGCGGCGCTCGACGACGCGTGCCCCCACCGCGCGATGCCCCTGCACCGCGGCCACGTCGAAGACGACCGCGTGGTGTGCGCCTACCACGGCTGGCGCTGGGGCGCCGACGGTCGCGGCGAGAGCCCCGGCAACCCGCGCGCGAAGCCCTGCGCGGCCCACTACGACTGCGTCGAGCGCCTCGGCGCGGTGTGGGTGAAGTCGCCCGCGAGCGAGGGGGCGTTCCCCTTCGTCGACGTGGGCGGACACACCCTCGTGGGCACGCTGCGGGCCCGCGCGAAGGCCCCGCTCGAGCTCGTGCTCGACAACTTCATCGAGGTCGAACACACCCCCGAGGTGCACATGTTCCTGGGGTACACGCGCGGCACGCTGGCCGCCGTCGAGACGCAGACCACCGTCACCGACGACAGCGTCCGCGTGTGGAACCACGGCCCCCAGCGCGCGCTCCCCGCGCTCGTCCGTCGCATGTTCGACATCCCCGCGAACGCATATTTCATCGACGACTGGACCACGCGCTTCTCGCCTGTTCACACGGTCTACGAGCAGTATTTTCTCGACGGCCCGCACGGCCCGCGCGCCGGCGAGGCGCTGCGCATCGCGGTGTTCTTCACGCCCGTCACCGACCGCGAGACCGACCTCTTCGTGCTCGCGTACACCAACGCCACGCGCTGGGAGCGACCCCTCGCCGCGGCGCTCCGCCTCCCGCTCGTGCTCGCGATGGTGCGCCTCGAGGTCATGCGCGACTGCGCGCTCCTCGCGCACATGGCCGACGCGCCCCTCTCGCTGCGCAACCGCGCCCTCGGCCGCTTCGACCAGGCCCTCGTGGCATCGCGCAAGCTCCTCGACCGCGTCTACCGCAAGCGCCCCGACGGGCACCTCCGCGTGGTCGAATAGACCGTCAGCGATCGTCGGGAGGGGCCCCTGCGTCGCTCGGAGCGCCCTGCGTGACGCCTGCATCGGTGACTTGCGTCACCGGCCCCGTGGTGGGCTCTACGAGCGAAGCGTCGACGGGCGCGCCCGCGTCGCGCGTACGCGGTCGCGCGGCCTGCTCGGCGGCGCGAATCATCGGGAGCCGCGCGCGCGCCCCTTCGAGGTATTGCGGCGCGTCGAGAATGTCGTACACGGGCCGTCCCTGCGCGCGGCGCTCGGTGTTGGTCTCGTCGAGCCACCGAAGAATCTTCGGCACCGCGTTGACGCTCCACGCGTGCGTGTCATGCAAGAGCACGGTACCACCCGCGTGGTTGGCGATGCCCAGGATCACCCGCTGCGCGACGGCCTCGGAGTCGCCCACCACGAGGTAATCGTGCGGGTCAATGGACCACAGCCACAGCTCGTTGTGCAGGGCGGTGATGTGCCGCCGAACGTCTTCGCTGTAGGCGCCATAGGGAGGGCGCAGCAGGTGGGGCCGCTCGCCGAGCACCTCTTGAATGAGGTCGGCGTTGTGGTCGATCTCGTAGGCGATCTGCGCGGGCGTAAGCTGCGGCAGCACGCGATGGTGCACCGTGTGGTTGCCGATGATGTGCCCCGCGGCGGCGGTGTCTTGCAGAATCTTTCGGGCGCGCGATCGCAGGGGCTCTTCGGCCTCCATACGCCAGCCGCACACGAAGAACACCGCGTGGACGCGAGCCGCTTCGAGGGTGCGCAGGAGCCGGTCGGTGGTGCCCGGGTTGGGGCCATCGTCGAACGAGAAGAGCACCTCGTGAGCGCCCGGTCGGCCCATCGAGAGGTCCCACGCGGTGCGCAGGTGCGCCTCCGGGTTGAGCAGCGGCGGCGGCCACGAGCCCTCGTCGGTGGGCGGAACCACCATGCCCACGGGCTCGGCGCGCCCTCCGTCACCCTGCGCCACGATGAGGCGAGGGCGCGCGCTTCGGGGCGCGCTGCGCAGCGACATCTGCGCGGCGCGCACCGCAGCGGCGCTGGGGCGCGTGTTCGAGAGCGCCATGAGGGCCCCCGTCGCGAGCGCGGCGCACACGGCGAGCATCGCCACCGCGCGAAACGCGAGCACCTGGGCGCGGGAGCGTGACATCGACGGGGCCGTGCATTAACCCGAACCGCGACGCACCGCCACTCTCCCGCGCAGATGGTGTTTCGCGCGGCGCGCGGTCAGCGACGGCCGCGACGAACGACCACACGGCCGGGGCCGGGCGGGTTCACCACGACGGTGTCACGCCGCGTGCCCGGTCGATCGTGCACCACGACGCGGCCGGGCCCCGGCGGGTTGATCACGGTGGTACGAACGCGACCGCGGTTGCCGCGTACCACGACGCGACCGGGCCCCGGCGGGTTGACCACCACGACCTGCGCGCTCGCAGACGTCGGGATCGCCACCCACGCCGTCAGCGCCAGCGCGAAGGCCGTCGCAAACAATCGAATGCTCATTGGAGTTCTCCTGCGCCGGTGTTGTCGGCAGCGTAGCAACGCTAGCAAAACACTTGCCTGACCGCGACGGCGCAGCCAACCCCGGCGCGCGCTTCAAGTGATGGCGAGCTCGGTGAGGACCGCGAGCAACACAGCGCGGCGTGCGGGCTTCAGCAGCGTCTGCGCGGACACCACGGAGCACCATCGAACGTCGATCAGCTCGCCGTGAGCGGGGATGAGCGTCGGCTCGGGGTCCGTGAGCGTCGCGGCGAAGTAGCGCACGGCGAGGCCTCCCTTGTCGGAGAGCTCATCGAAGTAGAGGTCTTCGCGCAGCGCGAGCTGCAGGCGCATGAGGCCGGTCTCTTCGAAGAGTTCGCGGAGCGCGTTGGCGACGGCACCCTCGCCGCGGTTGCGCTTGCCCTTCGGAAAGCCCCACTGCCCCGTCGGCGTCTGCACGAGCAGGCACTCGACTACGAAGCCGCGGCGGCGCACGACGACGACGCCCGCGCAGGGCGGCGGTGGTTGCGGTCGGCTCAGCACCATCGAAGAAAGCTCACTGGGCGCGAAGGTACCGCACGCGGTGCTGGAACAGACTTACAACGCACGTGAAGGGGTAGATCACAGATCGAGCGGAGAGTGAAACGTCACCGACGCCAGCGAGCGCGTGGGGCGACGCGGAGAGACGGCACTCCCCCAAAGTCATCGACCCGGCGCAGCGTGAGCCGCGTCGGGTCTGATGTTGTGTGAAGAGAACCGAGCGTGAAGGTAGCGGGGCGACGAATCACCCCGCCGCGAGGCTACTTCTTGCCGGTACCCTTGCCCGCCGCGCCCTTGCCCTTACGATCACCGGAGTGACCGTGAAAGGTGCGGGTCGGGGCGAACTCGCCGTACTTGTGGCCGACCATGTTCTCGGTGACGTACACCGGCACGAACTTGCGCCCGTTGTGCACCGAGATGGTGAGACCGACCGCGTCGGGCGTAATGGTGCTGCGACGCGACCAGGTCTTGATGACCTTCTTGGACTTGTCCTGTACAGCGGCCGACACCTTCTCCTGGAGGTGCAGGTCGATGAACGGACCCTTCTTCAGCGAACGAGGCATTGGTTGCTCCTCAGCCCTTTGCGCCGCGGCGCTGGATGATCATCGTCTGCGTGCGCTTGTTGTGCCTGGTCTTCTTGCCCTTGGTGAGCCACCCCCACGGAGAGCAAGGCTGACGCCCGCCCGACGTGCGGCCCTCGCCACCACCCATGGGGTGATCGATCGGGTTCATGGACACACCGCGGTTGTGAGGCCGACGACCCATCCAGCGTGAACGACCGGCCTTGCCGATGGTGACGTTGGCGTGGTCGGCGTTGCTCACCTGCCCGATGGTCGCGCGGCAGTCGAGGTGCACCTTGCGAATCTCGCCCGAGGGGAGACGCACCTGGGCCCACTCGTCGCCCTTGGCGATAAGCTGCGCGGCCGAACCGGCCGAGCGCACCATCTGGGCGCCCTTGCCGATCTTGAGCTCGACGTTGTGAATCACCGTGCCGAGCGGGATGAAGCGCAGGGGCAGGGCGTTGCCGGGCTTGATGTCGGCGTGGCGGCTCGAGACCACCATGTCGCCCACCTTCACGCCGTCGGGGGCGAGAATGTAGGTCTTCACGCCGTCGACGTAGTGGAGCAGGGCGATGCGCGCCGTGCGGTTGGGATCGTACTCGAGGGAGGCGATGCGCGCGGGGATGCCCACGCGGTTACGCTTCCAATCGACCACGCGATACCGCTGCTTGTGACCGCCGCCACGGAAACGGCTCGTGATACGGCCGTAGTGGTTGCGTCCACCGGTAGAGGTCTGGTGCTCCGTGAGCTTCTTCTCAGGAGCCTTCTTGGTGAGGTCGGCGAACGAGGTAACGCTGTAGTACCTGCGCGCGGGAGTCCTCGGTCGGAACGTCTTGATGGCCATGGCGTTTCTCTTAGTACCTCACGACGCCTCGAAGGCCGCGATCTTGTCGCCGTCACGCAAGGTGACGATGGCCTTCTTCCAGTTCTGGGTCTGGGCGTAACCGCGACCCATACGCTTCGCCTTGCCGCGAACGATCATCGTGCGAACGTTCGTGACCTTGACGTTGAAGGCAGCCTCGACGGCGGCCCGGATCTGATATTTCGTCGCCTCGCGCGACACCTCGAAGAGCACCTGGTTGTGCTCCTCCTTGAGGTTGGTGCCCTTCTCGGTGAGCACCAGCGGGCGGCGGAGGATGTTCGGAATGGAAGCCATTGTCGTAAACTCCTCTACGCGCTCAGACGCGTCTCGAGGGCCTTCGCCGCTTCCTTCGTGAGGATGAGCGTGTCGTGCCGCAGGAGGTCATAGACGTTCACGCCCTCGGGGGGCAGGAAGGTCGCGTTGGCGAGGTTGCGCGTCGAGAGGCGGAGCTTCTCGTTCGCGGCCGTGTCGACCACCACCGTCAGACCCGCCGTGGCGAGCGTGCCGAGGGTCGACTCCACGGACTTGGTCTTGATCGCATCGAGGCTCCAGCTGTCGAGCACCTTGATGCGTCCCTCTTTCACGAAGAGCGAGAGCGCATGGCAGAGCGCGCCGGCGCGCACCTTGCGGGGCGGACGGTAGCCGTAGTCGCGGGGCGAGGGCACGTGCACCTTGCCACCCTTGGCGAAGATGGGGGCGCGGATGTTGCCATGGCGCGCGCCGCCGGTGCCCTTCTGCTTGTAGATCTTCTTCTTCGAGCCGGCGACGGCGGAGCGGCCCTTGGCCGAGTGGGTGCCGGCGCGACGCGAGGCGAGCTGAGCCTTGACCACTTCATAGAAGAGGTCCTGGTTGATCTCGGTGATTCCGAAGACGGAGTCCGAGAGCTCGATCTCCCCGGTCTGCTCGCCCTGGGTGTTGAGAACGTTGAGCTTGGCCATTGGAG
>CANMAT010000119.1 GCA_947494865.1 Deltaproteobacteria bacterium | reverse complement strand
CGCGCGCGGCGATGAACCCCATCGCGAGCTGGTCGACGCGGGCCTGCGGCGCGTGCGCGAGGTGGGCCACCACCACGGCCGCGGCGAAGAGGGGAAAGGTTTCGAAGCCGTTCGACTGCGCGGCGTTGGCGCGGCGGCGCCAGCCCTCTTGCTTCGCGAGCCAGTCGCGCGGGTTGTTGTTGTCGAACTTCACCCCGGCCTTCGCGATGACGGTGGCGAGGTAGGGCAGCACGCCCGCGATGAGAACGCACCAGTAGGCCGTGGTCATGAGCCGATGTCGCTTTCGTCGAGGGTGTGAGCTTCGCCTCGAGCCCGCGCACGGTACATCACGCCGCGCGCGACCGTTGACACCGACTGCGCCACGCGCGAGGTTCGCGCGCCTATGGCCAACACTCGGCAGCAGGGCGTCGACGAGGCGCGTCTCCAGGGCATCACGTGCGGTCCGCTCCCGGGCTCGCGCAAGGTCTACGCAGCGGGTGCGATGCACCCGTCGGTGCGCGTCCCGATGCGCGAAATCTCGCTCGCTCCCACGCGCGCGAAGGGCCCCGGCGGCGCCTCGCAGCTCGTCGCCAACGCCCCCGTCACGGTGTACGACACGTCGGGGCCCTACACCGACCCGACGGCGCACATCGACCTGCGCAAGGGCATCGCCACCGATCGCCGCGCGTGGGTGCTCTCGCGCGGCGACGTCGAAGAGCTTCCGGGGCTCAGCTCACAGTACGGCCGCGACCGCCTCGGCGACGCCTCGCTCGACGCGCTGCGCTTCCCCGGCGAGCGCAAGCCGCTGCGCGCCCGGGGGTCGACGCCCGTCACGCAGATGCACTACGCCCGCCGCGGCGAGGTGACGCCCGAGATGGAGTACATCGCCCTGCGCGAGCAGGCCGGCGTCGAAGAGTCCACGGCGAAGGGCTACCACCGCGGCGAGGCCTTCGGCGCCGTGATGCCCCGCAAGATCACCCCCGAGTTCGTGCGCGACGAGGTGGCCCGGGGCCGCGCGATCATCCCCGCGAACATCAACCACCCCGAGGTGGAGCCCATGATCATCGGGCGCAACTTTCGGGTGAAGATCAACGCCAACATCGGCAACAGCGCCGTCGCCTCGACCATCGAAGACGAGGTCGAGAAGATGGTGTGGTCCATTCGTTGGGGCGCCGACACCGTGATGGACCTCTCGACGGGGAGGAACATCCACGAGACGCGCGAGTGGATCGTGCGCAACTCCCCCGTGCCCATCGGCACGGTGCCCATCTACCAGGCGCTCGAGAAGGTGGGCGGCAAGGCCGAAGACCTCACGTGGGAGCTCTTCCGCGACACGCTCATCGAGCAGGCCGAGCAGGGCGTCGACTACTTCACCATCCACGCGGGCGTGCTCTTGCGGTACATCCCGCTCACGGCCAAGCGCGTGACGGGCATCGTGTCGCGCGGCGGCTCCATTCTCGCGCGCTGGTGCCTGGCCCACCACGAAGAGAACTTTCTCTACACGCACTTCGACGAGCTCTGCGACATCATGCGGGCGTACGACGTGTCGTTCTCGCTGGGCGACGGGCTGCGCCCGGGCTCCATCGCCGACGCCAACGACGAGGCGCAGTTCGCCGAGCTCACCACGCTGGGCGAGCTCACCCACAAGGCGTGGAAGCGCGACGTGCAGGTGATGATCGAGGGCCCCGGCCACGTGCCCATGCAGCTCATTCAAGAGAACATGAAGAAGCAGCTCGAGGTGTGCGCCGAGGCGCCCTTCTACACCCTCGGGCCGCTCACCACCGACATCGCGCCGGGCTACGACCACATCACGAGCGCCATCGGCGCCGCGATGATCGGCTGGTTCGGCACCGCGATGCTCTGCTACGTGACCCCCAAGGAGCACCTCGGCCTGCCCGACAAGGACGACGTGCGCGACGGCGTGATCGCCTACAAGATCGCCGCCCACGCCGCCGACCTCGCCAAGGGCCACCCGGGCGCCCAGTACCGCGACGACGCCCTCAGCCGCGCGCGCTTCGAGTTTCGCTGGGACGACCAGTTCAACCTCGGCCTCGACCCCGAGCGCGCGCAGCAATTCCACGACGAGACCCTGCCCGGTGAGGGCTCGAAGCAGTCGCACTTCTGCTCCATGTGCGGGCCGAAGTTCTGCTCGATGAAGATCACCGAAGAGGTGCGCGAGTACGCCGCCGCGCAGGGCAACGTGGTGCCCGAGAACGCCCTCACGCGCGGCATGCGCGAGAAGTCGCAGGAGTTTCTCGAGACCGGCGCCGCCCTCTACCGCCCCGAGTAGTCAATCCCCCGTCACTGCACCACGAAGTCGGTCACGAGCACCCGCACCACGCCGCGCACGCCCGCCTCGGTGACGTGCGTCGCCAGGCTCTGGCGCAGGTCGGCCATGTGCCGCGGGTTGGCCGCGTCTTCGTACGAGAGCTCGCGCAGCTGCGTGAGCACCGTGTCGCGGATGCGCAGCAGCAGCGGCGTCACGCTCGCCTCGGTGGTCGCCTCGGTGAACTCGATGTTGAGCACCACGCGCATCGGGTGGTTGCCGCGCTCGGCGTCGCGGGTGATCACCATGAAGGGCGCCAGCGCGAGGGTGTAGCCCGGCAGCGGAGGGGGAGGCGCCGGCAGCTCGGTCGCCTGCGCGGGGCCGTGGTGCGCGCCGAAGTACGTGCCGCCCACAGCGGCCCCTGCCGCGATGACGGTGCTCAGCATCACGCTCACCATGTTGAAGCCGCGGTTGGTCTTGTTGGCTGCGGTCTTGTTGGCTGCGGTCTGGGGGGCCTTGGTCGTCGCCATCGGGGTGCCTCGCTGTTGCGTGCGGCGTTCGCTGGCCGTCACGCGAAGGTTGCGGTTTACAGGCAGCGTGGCGCCTCGCGTCTGCTGCCCGTTACACCCATGTCATCGGTCGTAACCCGTAGGGGCTTTAGGCGATCACCCCCATCGGACCCAAAAATTTTTATGGTCGAGCTTCGCGAAGCTAGAGCTCTGGTCGGCCCCGACGGGCGCAGAGGCGTGACCCGCTACGGGTCTCGCGGCCCGAGCAGAAAGGCCAGCGCGCCGGGGAGGCGCATGGCCCAGTACGTCTCGTTGTGCAGCGCGCCCGGCTGCACCACGTAGCGGAGCGTGGCGCCCTCTACGTACCCTACGCTGCGGTAGGTCGCCGCGAGCGCGCGCGTGTCGTCGACGCCGTCGCGGGCGGCGCCGCCGTCGCCGCTGTCGACGTAGACCCGCAGCGGCCGCGCGGCCCGCATCGGCGTGGTGGCCACCTCGCGCAGGAGCACGCGGTCGTTCCACCACGTGGAGGGCGACAGGGCGCCCACGAGGCCGAACACGTCGGCGCGGCGCACGCCCGCGTACGCCGAGATGAGACCGCCCAGCGAAGACCCTACGATGGCCGTGTTGGCGCGGTCGGGGAGGGTGCGGTACGCGCCGTCGATGAGGGGCTTCACCTCGTCGACGAGCATGCGAAGGTACGCGTCGCCGTCGCCGCCGCCGTACATCGCGTCGGCGGTGGGGGTGTACTCGGCGATGCGCGCCGCGGTGTTCTCGACGCCCACGAGAATGGCCTCGCGGATGGCGCCCGACTCGGCGCCGTCGTTCATGGCGGTGTGGGCGTTCCACACGACGCCGCCGAAGGCCGCGCGGGGGTCGAAGAGGTTCTGCCCGTCGTGCATGTACACCACGGGGAAGCGCGCCGCGGTGTTCTCCCCGTAGCTCGGCGGGAGGTACACCCACACGCCGCGGCGGTTGCCGAGCACCGTCGAGGCGAAGCTCGGATAGGTGCGCGCGAACGCCCCGACGCCCGACAGAAAGTGCGGGAACACCACCACGGTGGCGCCCGGCAGCGCGCGATAGTTGGGCCCGCGCGACCAGGTCACGTCGTCGAGGAGGGGCTTCCACTCGAGGGGCGCGCGGAGGTCCGTGGAGGTCCACTCCCAGGTGTCGGCGGAGACGCGGCGGAGCTGGGCGCCGCGGTCCCACCCGAGGGGCGCGAGGGAGCCGCGCAGCGCGACGGCGCCGTCGCGCGCGGCGTAGCGTACGCGCAGCGTGGTGACCGCAGCGTCGGGCGCGGCGTCGACGGTGGCGCCATCGCGGGGCGCATCGACGGGCGCCACATCGGCGATCACCCGCGCGTCGGTCGCGGGCGCGTCGCGCACCGCGACAACGTCGGTCGAGGGCGCGTCGATCAACGCAACCACGTCGGCCGCGGGCGCGTCGCCGGCTGCGTCGTCGGGGATCGAGGACCCCGGCGCGGCGCTCGTGCATCCGAGGCTGACGAAGTATGCGACGATCCAGCGGTGCGGGCGCATCGACCGCGTGTCTGCACCCGCGGAAGGCGCTGCGTCAACACCTCGCGTGGCGCTTTCATGCTGGTGTTTCGGAAGGCCCAGAATTAGACCGTGAGGCACGATGGACCCTGACAAGATCCGCGGCATTCTCGAGAGCCTTCAAGACGGCAAGACCGACGTCGACGACGCGCTGGGTGCCCTAAAGAATCTCCCCTTTCAAGACCTGGGCTACGCGGTGGTCGACCATCACCGGGCGCTCCGCCAGGGCGTGCCCGAGGTGATCTTCTCCGAGGGCAAGACGGCCGAGCAGGTGATCGGCATCGCGCGCGCCATCGCCCGCACGGGGCAGAACGTGCTGATGACGCGCATCGACCCCGCCAAGGCCGCCGCCGTGCAGTCGGAGCTCGAGGGCGTGCGCTACCACGCCGTCGCGCGCATCGCGACGCTCGAGCAGCGGCCCATCCCGGCGCTGGGCGCGCGCCCCGTGGCGCTGGTGTGCGCGGGCACGAGCGACATGCCCGTGGCCGAAGAGTGCGCCGAGACGCTGCGCATGCTCGGCGTCTCCATCGAGCGCATCTACGACGTGGGCGTGGCGGGCGTGCACCGCCTGCTCGCCAAGCGCGGCATCTTCGACGAGTGCTGCATCGCCGTGGTGGTCGCCGGCATGGAGGGCGCGCTGCCGAGCGCGGTGGGCGGCCTGGTGTCCATCCCCGTGATCGCGGTGCCCACGTCGGTGGGCTACGGCGCGGCGCTCAAGGGCTTCTCGGCGCTCGCGTGCATGCTCACGAGCTGCGCGTCGGGCATCACCGTGTGCAACATCGACAACGGCTTCGGCGCGGCCTTCGCGGCGGCGCGCATCCTCCAGTCGTCGTCGAAGTACTGACGCGCGACCGAATACGGGGCCCGTATTCACGAATACGGGGCCCGTATTCGGAGCCCTCAGCCCCGCACGGCTTCGAAGAGGCCCTGAAACATCACGTAGGTGAGCCCCCACACGGCGCGCGCGTCGAGGCGGTAGCACGGCAGCGCGTGGTCTTTGCCCTCCCACCGAAAGGGGTAGACGCCCGAGCGCTCGCCGCGGGCGAGGGGGCCTACCGGCGTCCACAGGGTGGCGGCCACCTCGTGGTTGAGCGTGGGGCTCACGTCGCGGTCGAGGGCAAACACGAAGGGCGCCACGCGAAAGTTCTCGCCGTGGGCGCGGACGATCACCGGCACGTCGTCGAGGCGCGTGAGAAAGGTCGCGTGCGCGGCGAGGTCGATGCCCACCTCTTCGACGGTCTCGCGCATCGCGGTGGCGCGCGCGTCGGCGTCGCGCGGGTCGCGGCGACCGCCGGGAAAGGCCATGTGCCCCGACCACGGGTCGCCGGCGCGCACGGCCCGCTCGATGAGAAGCACCTCGGCCTCGCGGCCCTCCGTCGGCGCGCGGAGCAGAATGGCCACGGCGGCCGTGGCGCCCTCGTCGGGGGCGCTCGCGGTGCGCTGGCGCAGGCGTTCGGAGAGCAGCGCGAGGTCGTAGGCGGTCATCGGTGCCACTGGGGGCGCGCATTCTTGTCGCCGCGCGGCGCAGAGCGCAAGGCGTCGTAGCGCTGCGCAGTGCGTGCAACGCGGGGGCAATGTAGATACGATGCGCGGCCGCGACGAGGAATACACGGCAGAGGGCTGGAGGAACGCGATGGCAGCGCTGGTGGTCGTGGGCGCCCAATGGGGCGACGAGGGCAAAGGGAAGGTCGTCGACCTTGTGGCGGAGCGCGCCGACATGGTCGTGCGCTACGCGGGCGGCGCCAACGCGGGGCACACGCTCCGCGTCGCGGGGCAGAAGCTCGTGACGCACCTGCTGCCCTCGGGGGTGATGCACCCGACGGTGCGCTGCGTGCTCGGCGCGGGCATGGTGATTTCGCCCGACGTGCTCGTCGACGAGATTCGCACCTGCGAGGGCCGCGGCCTCGACGTGCGTCGGCGCCTCGTGGTGAGCGGGCGCGCGCACGTGACGTTTCCGTTTCAGGCGGCCATCGATCGGGCCTCCAACGCGGGGCCGCGGGCGATCGGCACCACGGGGCGCGGCATCGGCCCCACCTACAGCGACAAGGCCGCGCGCATCGGCGTCACGCTGCGCGACTTCGTGGGCTTCGATCGCCCCGAGGCCCGCGCGAGCATCGAGGCCCTGGTCGACGTGTGGGCCGCCCGCGCGAAGGGCACCGACGCCGAGGCCCCCACCATGGCCCGCACGCTCGCGTGGATCGAGCCCCTCGCGCGCGAGCTCGCGCCGCTGCTGGGCGACGCCTCGACGACGGCGTGGCACGCCATTCGGGCCAACAAGCGCGTGGTCTTCGAAGGGGCGCAGGGCGCGCTCCTCGACCTCGACCACGGGACGTACCCCTTCGTGACGAGTTCGAACACCATCGCGGGCGGCGCGTGCACGGGCACGGGCATCGGCCCGACGGCGATCGACACGGTGCTCGGCATCACGAAGGCGTACTGCACGCGCGTGGGCAACGGGGCGTTTCCCACCGAGGCGACGGGCCCCGAGGGCGAGCGCCTGCGCGAGATCGGCGAGGAGTTCGGCGCCACCACGGGGCGCCCGCGCCGCTGCGGCTGGCTCGACCTCCCGGCGCTGCGCTACGCCGCGCGGGTGAACGGCCTCACGCACCTCGCGGTGACCAAGCTCGACGTGCTGGCGGGCCTCGACGCGGTGCCCGTGTGCGTGTCGTATCGCATCGACGGGCGCATCTACGAAGACCTCCCCATCGACGACCTCGCGATCGCCGAGCCGGTGTTCGAACACTGGGAGGGCTGGGACTCCACCGTGGCCGCCGCCCGCGCGATGGAGGACCTCCCGCGCGCCGCGCGGCGCTACCTCGTCGACCTCGAGGCGCGCGTGGGCGTCCCTGTGGCGATCGTGTCGGTGGGGGCCGACCGCGAGGCTACGATCGTTCGCCGCGAGGTGTTCGCGCGATGATCGACCGCGGAGCGCTCGTGCTCGCCCCTGCGCCGCAGGGGCCGTACCGCGGGGTGCACCGCCCGCCGCTCGACGGGCTCGCGTTCACGGGGCGCAAGGGCAAAGACCTGGCGCGTCGGTACGTGGGCCTCGTCGTGGAGGGGGAGGGCGTGCTCGAAGACCTCGACGATGCCATCGCGCTGCGCGACGACGCCCGGAAGATGGGCTTCACCGACCTCGACGTGGTGGTCTTCGTGGTGCCGCAGGTGCCGTGGGTCCCGAAGGGCTTGCCCGTGCTCGAGGCGCCGCCCGCCGACGACCTCGAGCCCTTGGGGTGGGACGTGTTCGAGCCCATCGAGCCGTGGCACTCGCCCCTCGCGGGCGACGCCCCGTCGGTGCCCGTGAACGCCTTCGGGCTCCTCGAGGATCGCGGCGCGGCGGAGGCCCTCGCGGCGCGCACCAACGACGACAGCCCCGGCGACGAGCCCTACGTCACCGCGCGCGTCTGGCGCGTGAAGACCGCTTAGAGCACCGTCTTCGCGAGCACCTCGGCGGTGCGCGCGTCGCGCCACGCCTCGAGCTTCGCGCGGAGCTCGGGGCGCGTCGTGGCCAGCATGCGCGCCGCGAGGAGCGCCGCGTTGGCCGCGCCGGGCTTGCCGATCGCGAGGGTGCCCACGGGCACTCCCTTCGGCATCTGCACGATGGAGAGCAGCGCGTCCATCCCGTTGAGGAGCGTGGCCGGCACGGGCACGCCGAGCACCGGGAGAAGGGTGCGCGCGGCCACCATGCCGGGCAGGTGAGCCGCGCCCCCCGCGCCCGCGATGATCACCTCGAGTACGCGCGCCACGGCGGTCTCGGCGTATTCGAACATCCACTCGGGGGTTCGGTGCGCCGACACCACGCGCACCTCGTGGGCGACGCCGAGCTCCGTGAGGATCTCGCGCGCCGGGGACATCACCTCGAGGTCGGAGGTGCTGCCCATGATGATGCCCACGAGGGGGCGCTCGGTCGGTTGCTCGGTGCTCATGGAAGGCATAGGGAGTAGGTCCGCGCGGAGGGCGCGGTCAACGAAGTGGCAACGGAGGGGGAGAGACGCGAGCGAGGTGGGCGCGGAGCGGGCGGATCAGCGCGGCGTGAGGCGGTAGCCCATGCCGGTGACCACGGTGCCCGCGGTGTTGAAGCCGACCTGCGTGCCGAAGGCGCCCGTCGCGTCTTCGGTGCCCACGGTGGCCTCGGAGCCCGAGGCGCGCGTCATCGCGGCGGCGGTGGCGGTCATCGCGCAGTAGTGCACCTCGACGACGCCGGTGCCTTCGAACACCTTCGCCTGGAAGGTGAGCTGCGCGCCGGCGGTGAGGTACGTGCCCCAGTCGCGCCACTGCACCACGAAGCGGCGCGTGGGCGCGGTGCCCAGGGTGGCGGTGAGCACGCCGTTGTTCATGCCCGAGATGGGGACGAGGTCGTCCCAGAACGCGGCGATGAGGTTGTTGGGGGTGCCGGTGCTGGGGATGGCCGCGTTGGAGGCCGACGAGAGCGGCGAGCCCGCCGACGAGG
>CANMAT010000118.1 GCA_947494865.1 Deltaproteobacteria bacterium | reverse complement strand
GCGAGCGCGCCCGAGGCGTCGCGGTAGATCTCCGCGATCTTCACGGCTTCGAAATCGTCGCGCGACTCGTTGCCGAAGAGCAGCGCCACGTGCCGCTGCGCGAAGCCTACGGTGACGTCGGCCGCACCGCCCGACGGACCGCCCGCGGCGTCGACCACAACGCGCGCGGAGGTGAAGAAACGCAGGCCCGCGGTAGGCGAGGCCGACGACGAGATGGCCGGCGAGCCCTCGCGCTCGGCGGGCACCGCGAGGAACACCTCGAGGAACTGCTGCGTGGGCTTGAAGTGCCCCTCGACGGGGCGAATGGCGGGCACCTCGGGGTGCGCGCCGTCGAAGGCGAGGGGAATCCCGTCGGGGAGCACGCCCTCGAAGCGCTGCACGCGCACCTGACCGGCGACCAGCGCGCGCTCGTCGAGCTCGATCGCGACGACGCCCCAGTCGTAGGGGAAGAGCCCTCCGAGCCGAGCGCCCACGTAGCCCTCGTGGTAGCGGTCGAGCTGCTGGAGGTGCTGAGGGGACATGAACATCCCCTCGGACCAGATCACGCGCTGGGGGACCTTCATGCGAGACTCTCGATGCTCAGGGGAGACGTCAGCGCGGCGGACTTGAGCGATGGGAGCGACGGGGGCGTCGGCGCGCTGGGGAGCGACGGCGCGCTCGGCGCGTTGGGTACGCTCGGCGCGTTGGGTACGCTCGGCGCGTTGGGTACGCTCGGCGCGCTGGGGACGCTCGGCACCGACGGCGCGTTGGGCACCGTGGGCACCGTCGGGGACTGCGGCGCCTCGGGCAGCCCCGGGAGGCGACCGGGCAGGCGGCCGCCGTCGGGGCGGTCTTCGCCGGGGTCGTCGCCGAGGGCTTCGATGTAGTAATCGTCGAGGAAGAAGAAGTACCTCGGCTCGCGCGTGGAGCCGCCTGCGACGCCCTGCTGCGCGGCGCACTGCTGCTCGCTCGGCGGCGGCGGGAGCTCGTAGATGGTGCGCCACGACTGGCCCGACGGGTGTCGGAAGATGGCCACCGCGACCACGTGCGTGACGCCGTCTTCGCGGCGGAACGCGCGCGCCACACGCTGACCGGGATAGAGGAAGAAGACGTCGGTCTTGACGATGTCTTCGCCGAGGGTGTCGCGGTCGGTGCGCCAGATCGCTTCGAACTCGGACTCCTCCATCTTGTGGGGCGCCTTGAGCTGATAGACGCGCACCTCGACAGGCAACGCGCGGCCCTCGTCGTTGGGGTTGAGGTGGTCACCTCCGCGGATGACCATCTGAATGTTCTGCGGGAGCGCGCATGTGCCGCCCTGCTGCGCGGCGGGGCGCTGCGGACTGCTGCACTGAGACAGCGCGGGCGCCGCCAGCGCGAGGCACAGGAGCACCCGACGCAAACCGTGTTGAACCTGTGGTGTGAACACGTGAACCGACCTCTACCCCATCGATGGGTCTTCGCCTGACAGCCATGCGCCACCGTACGGATCACGGTTTGCGACAGCGGGCCGAAGCCACGCGTCAGCATCGCACATGCGCGTTCGGCGAATCAACAGTTCAACCTCACCGTACGCGGCCTGCGACTTCGCGGCCGGAGCTCTCACTTCGGTGAGGGCGCGAGCTCTTTGCTTGACACTGCTCGCGAGGCGTCGATAGAAACGCCGCGCGCGGCGCATGCTCGTGTCGCGTCGACGCAGCGACCACACCAAGAAGCGCCATCCACATGGGTCGAGGACTTCTCAGCAGGCTCACCGCGGCGAGCGTGAACGACGCGCGGCCCGTGAACGAGCTCGAGTCGATCGTCGAGCACCTGCGCGCGCTGCTCAACACGCGGCAGGGCGAGTCGCCGTCGGTGCCCGACTTCGGCGTCGTCGACTTCACCGACCTGGTGCACAACTTCCCCGAGGCGATCCAGACGCTGCAGCGGTGCATACGCACCACGGTGCTGCAGTATGAGCCGCGGCTGAAGAACGTGGTGGTTCAGCACGTGCGCGACGACGAGGTGCTCGTGCTCAAGTTTCAGATCACCGCGCAGCTTCAGAACAAGGGCGGCAAGAGCGGCGGCGCGGTGCGCTTCGAAACGCATCTCCGCGCGGGCGGCCTCGTCAGCGTGCGCTGATCCCTTCGCGCGTCCCTCACTACCCCGCTCCGGTGTCATGAACCCTTCGCACACTCCTCCGCGCCGCATCACCGGCGTGACCGTTCCGCTCTTCTCGCTTCGCACGGGCCGCTCCTGGGGCATCGGCGAGATCGGCGACCTCGCTCCCTTCGCGCGCTGGCTCCGCGCCGCGGGCGTTCGCCTCGTGCAGCTTCTCCCGCTCGGCGAGATCGCGGGCGGCGAGACGTCGCCGTACTCGGCCCTCACGGCCTTCGGCATCGACCCGATGTATGTCTCCCTGGGCCACGTCGACGAGCTCCCCGAGGGCGAGTACCGCGACCTCCTCGGCGACGACGGGGTGCGCACCCTCCACTGGCTCCACGATCAGCCGCGCGTCGAGTACGAGGCCGTTCGCTGGCTGAAGAAGCGCGCCCTCGACGCGGCCTTCGCGCGCTTCGCCGAGCGCGTCTACGGCCGCGGTGGCCCCCGCGACGAGGCCTTCGCGCGCTTCTGCGAGGCGCACCGCGCGTGGCTCGACGACTACGCCCTCTTCCGCGCGCTCAAAGACTCGTACGAGCTCCGCGCGTGGTGGGACTGGGCGCCCGGCGAGCGCGACCGAGACCCCGGCGCCCTCGCCCACGCGCGAGAGAAGCACGGCGCGGGCGTGCTCAAGCACAAGTACCTGCAGTGGCTCGCGCACGCGCAGTGGGACGCCGCGCGGGCCGAGCTCCGCGCGATGGGCGTCGAGGTGATGGGCGACCTGCCCTTCATGGTGGGGCGCGACAGCGCGGACGTGTGGTCGCACCGGGGCGAGTTTCGCAGCGACGCCTCGGTGGGCGTGCCGGGCGACCAGTTCGACCCCGAGGGCCAGGAGTGGGGCCTGCCCCCGTACGACTGGCGCGTGATGCGCGGCAACGGGTTCCGGTGGCTCCGCGAGCGCGCGCGCTACGCCGGCGTGCTCTACGACCGCTTTCGCATCGACCACCTGGTGGGCTTCTACCGCACGTACATGCGCCCCGTCGGGCGGCTCCGCGGCCACGACGGAAAGCTCCTCGCGGGCTACTTCGACCCCGCCGACGAGCCCGCGCAGAAGGCCCACGGCGAGGCCGTGATCGGCGCCATGATCGACGCCGCGCGCGAGGCCGGCGCGGGCCTCGTGGCCGAAGACCTCGGGGTGATCCCCGACTACGTGCGCCCCTCCCTCGCCGCGATGGACGTGCCCGGCTACAAGGTGCTCATCTGGGAGCAGGAGAACGGCGTGTTCCGCGACCCCGCGCGTTACCCCGCGCGCTCGGTAGCGTGCTTCGGCACGCACGACACCGACCCCGTGGCCGCGTGGTGGGAGGCGCTCCCGAGCTGGGAGCGCGACGCGGTGTGCAGGCTCGACGCGCTCGCCGCGCGGGGCGGGTCGTCGCTGGGGGCGCGCTTCACCCCCGCCGTGCACGAGGCGCTCACGGCGCTCCTGCTCGGCTCGCGCAGCGAGCTCGTGCTGCTGCTCGCGCAAGACGTGTTGGGCGTGCGCGACCGCGTGAACGTGCCCGCCACGGTGGGCCCCCACAACTGGACGTGGCGCCTCCCGAACACCGTCGAGTCGCTGAGCGCCGACGACGCCGTGCGCGCGCGCCTCGCCATGCTCCGGTCCGAGGTCGAGCGCGCGTGTCGCTGAGGTCGCATCGGCCCCGGGACGTTGGTGACGGCGAGCAGTTCGCGTAGTCTCGCGGGCTCCATGCGCGCACTCGCCACCGCTCTGGTTCTCGCCGCGTCGCTCTCGGGCTGCGGCGCCAAGACGGGCCTGCTCGTGCCCGACGCGAGCCTCCCCGACGACGCGCCCGACGTGAGCGACGCGCTTGACGTGATCGACGTGATCGACGCGCCCGACGTGAGCGACGTGAGCGACGCCTGCGCCGCGCGCACCCTCCCGCTGGAGCGCTTCTCGGCCGAGGTGATCTTCGTCATCGACCGCTCGGGCTCGATGGGCGAGCGCACGCCTTCGGGCATCACGCGCTGGAGCGCCGTCACCATGGCGCTCGCGAGCGCGCTGCCGGCGGTGGAGCGCGAGCTGTGGATGGGGCTGATTCAGTTTCCGGGCGCGATCTCTACCGAGAACCAGTGCGGCGACAACACACGCCTCGAGCTCACCCCGCGCCTCACGAACGCTGCGAACATGCTCACCGCCCTGCGCAGCACGACGCCCACCGGCGGCACGCCCACCTTCGAAGCGCTGCAGGCCGCGGCCAACTACTACCGCACCGCGCCCGCGGCGGGGCGCGTGCGCGGGCGCTACCTCGTGCTCGCCACCGACGGCGGCCCCAACTGCAACGCCGACCCCGCCATCGCCGGGAGCGCCTGCGTGTGCACCAGCCCGCGCGGCTGCGGCGGCCCCCGCGGCAACCTCTCGTGCCTCGACGCCGAGCGCACGATCGCCCTCCTCGCGCGCCTCGCGAGCGACGGTGTGCCCACCTTCGTGATCGGCACGCCCGGCAACGACGTGGCCTCGCTGCCCCGCACGCTCGAGCGCATGGCCGTCGCGGGGGGCCGCCCGCGCGCGACGCCGGGCGAGGCGCCGTTCTATCGCGCCGAAGACGTGGGTGAGTTCACCGAAGCGTTTCGGAGCATCACCACCGCGCTCGTACGGTGCCGCTATGTGACCAACCCCGTCGCCGACCCCGGGCAGGTGAGCGTGCGCGTCGGGGGCCGCGAGGTTCCGCGCGACGCGACCCGCGCCGACGGGTGGGACTGGACCAATCCCGCCACCGGCGAGGTGGTGCTCTACGGCGCCGCGTGCGAGGCCGCGCAGCGCCCCGACGGCGTCGTGTCGCTCCGCTACGGCTGCGTAGAGTGAGCCCCGCGCGCAGCGTGTAGACAGAACACGTCGCCCCTGAAAATTGCGTCATTCAACGCGGCTTCGCACCGGTGCCAGTTTCGGTGCGGGTCGAAAAGAACACGTTGAATCAGCACGAGAAATGTCCGAGATTGTCGGCCAACAGGAGTCCGTGAGGGGCTTCGAAGGGTCGCGCGTCTCGCTGCGGCTCTTTGCGATAGAAGATGCAACATGACCTCGCGCGCGGCGCTGAGGCCACAGAGACGAAGAGGTCTTACGATGGCACTGGGATCAAACAGGGTTGGCAAGCGCCCCGCGTACCTCGCGGCCTTCGCAGCGGCCGCGGCGCTCGCCACGGGCGGATCCGACGCGCAGGCGCAGAGCTTCGTGAACCGCCTCGCCTTCCGCGGTGAGGTCGCCGTGGGCGGCATGCTCGCCAACCACCAGCGCACGGCGCTCGGCTTCGACAGCGTCGGGTTCGAAGGCACCGTGCGCGTGGGGGTGAACCTCGTCGACATGCTGTCGATCAACGTGAGCCTCTCGAACTGGTTCTTCCCGTCGAACCTGCCGGCTCCCGACGACGGCATGGGCCGCGTGATGGGCATCATGGGCGGCCTGCGCCTCGAGCCCAAGATCGGCACCGTGGGCCGCATCTGGGTCGACGCCAACTTCGGCTACGCCATCACCGGCAACGTGGGTCGCCTGCACCTCGACGCGGGCATCGGCTTCGAGTTTCAGCTCGCGCGCGCCGTCGCCCTCGGCCCGATGCTCCGCTACGGCCACGTGTTTCAAGAGAACGACTACGCGGGCGTCTCGCAGGCCGTGTTCGACTCGACCTTCGCGGGCGACGCCCAGTGGCTCTCGGGCGGCCTCTCGATGACCATCCGCGTGCCCGCCGACGAGGCCCCCGCGGCCCCGCTCGACAGCGACAGCGACGGCGTGGCCGACGACAACGACCAGTGTCCCACGACGCCGCAGGGCGCCAACCCCGACTCGTCGCGCCCCGGCTGTCCGATGATCGACACCGACGGCGACGGCGTCTTCGACAACGCCGACCAGTGCGTCAACGTGCCCGCCGGCGCGCGCCCCGACCCGACGCGCAACGGCTGCCCGATGAGCGATCAAGACAACGACGGCATCGCCGACGGCGAAGACCAGTGCCCGACGCAGCCCGCCGGCGCCACGCCCGACCCCGCCCGCCGCGGCTGCCCCCTCACCGATCAAGACAACGACACGGTCTACGACAACGAAGACCAGTGCCCGACGGAGCCGCAGGGCGCGCACCCCGACCCCGCCCGCCGCGGCTGCCCCATCGGCGACCGCGACCACGACGGCATCACCGACGACGTCGACCGCTGCCCCGACCAGCCCGAGACCTTCAACGGCCGCGAAGACACCGACGGCTGCCCCGACGGCGTCGCGCTGGGCGTGCGTGAGGGCGGCGTGATTCGCATCATGCAGCAGATTCGGTTCCGCAATAACAGCGCCCAGATTCAGGGCGCGAGCAGCAACGCGATTCTCGACGCGGTGTCGGCCATTCTCACCGCGTCGCCCGACATCGCGCAGCTCGACGTCGAGGGCCACACCGACGACAAGGGCGACGCCGCCCACAACCGCGAGCTCTCGATGCAGCGCGCGCAGTCGGTGGTGCAGGCGCTCGTCACCCGCGGCGTCGCGGCCGGTCGCCTCACCTCGCACGGCTTCGGCCCCGATCGCCCCCTCGTGCCCGGTCGCACGCGCCAGGCGCGCGCCGCCAACCGCCGCGTCGAGTTCCACATCTTGGGCGCTGACGGCGCCGCTGCCGCCCCGGCTCCCGCCGCCGCCCCCGCCCCCGCCCCCGAGGCCGCGCCCGCTGCGCCTGCCGCAGAGCCCGCCGCTCCCGCCCACGGCCGCCGCGGCCGCGGCCGCCACGGCCGCCACCACTGACCCGCCTCGAGCCCCGCTCAGGGCAGCAGCGTTGACACCAGCGCCGCTGCCCTCGCCGCGGGCACCCTATCTGCGAACACCACCGTACGACCGCGCGACGCCACGAGCGACACGCGCCCCTCGGCCACCGCGCGCGCCGCGAGCGCGCCCGCCACGCGCGCCGTCGGCGCCGCGGCGTAGCGGTGCGCGAGCACCGTCGCGAGGAGCCCGGAGAGCTCCTGCGCCTCGGCGTCGTCGTGGGGGCGCCCCGGGTCGGTCACGCTCACCCACACGAGCGCGCTGCGGGCGAGGGCTTCGTCGGAGGCGCGCACGCCCCCGTCGCCCTCGGGCGCGAGCGAGCCGCGTGGCACGAGCAGCATCGCGCGGTCGCCGCCCCAGCCCTGCGCGCCCGACTGCGCCCGTGCGTCGGTGACGCCCTCGGCGAGCACCAGGCGCGTGCCGAACTCGCCGAGCACGTCGTGGTAGGCGAGTTCGAAGTCCGCGGCGAGGGGCGCGGGCACCACCGCGGGCACGTCGACGGGCGCCTCGCGCGAGGCGAGCTTGTCGGCGTGCATCACCTGCTCCGTCGACTCGGGGGGCCGCGCGAGGAGCTGATCGATGGCGCCGTGACCGCCCGCGCGCAGACGGTCGACGCACAGGCGCAGACCCGCGAGGTACGGGAACAGCAGCGACTCGCGCAGGGCGCGGGGCGCCGCCGACAGCCGCGGCTGGTCGCCCGACATCTGCCCCGCGACGGAGCTCGTGACGTCGGGCAGATCGAGCACGGTGCGCCCCGCGGGCGCGAGCGCGAAGTCGAGCATCGCGGCGGTGGCGTCGCCCTCGACCACGGCCATGGCGGCGGTCTGCGCGTCGCCGCGGCCGCGCACGTGGTGGGTGAAGCGACCGATGTCGAAGTGCTGATCTTGGAGGGCGTGCGTGAGCTCGTGCGCCATCGTGGCGGGCTGCATCTCCGCGGGCACCCAGTCGGCGATGTAGAGTCGGTGCTCGTCGGGGTCGTAGAAGCCCAGCACCTGCTCGTCGAGCAGGTCGAACATGGTTCGCTCGTAGTCGGTGCCCGCGGGGATGAGCCCGAGGCGCTCGAGCGATGCGCCCTCGAGGTCGAGCTCGCCGGGCGGATACTCCTGCCGCGTGCGGCGGCGCAGGCGCTCGACGACGGCCTCGCGCGACATCACCCCGCGCGCGATGGGGCGCAGCACGGGGAGGTTGCGCACCGTCGCCATGCGCCCCGCGAGCTCGTCGGCGAGCGCGGACAGCCTGCGCGCCGTAGCGCCCTCGCGCGGGCCCGCGTCGGCGCTCACGGGCGCAGGGCGCGCCGTCGGGGGAGCCTCGACGCGGTCGGCGGCCGTGGGCGTTGCCTGACGGCACGAGGCCGCCGCGAGGCACAGGAGCAGTGCGTGGGCGTTCTTCACAGCGGCACCGCGTCGTATCACATTCCGTAGGCGGCCACCGCGCGCGCGATGGCCGACGCGAGCACGTCGCGGTACTCGTCGGCGCGGAGGCGGCTCTCCTCCATCGCGTTGGAGATGAACGACAGCTCGACCAGCACAGCGGGCATGCGCGCGGTCACGAGCACCTGAAACGCGGCGGGGTGCACGCCGAGGTCGTCGACGGCGGGGTACAAGAGCCCGAGGTCGTGCAGCATCGACTGCTGAATCGATTCGGCGAGCGCGATCGACTGGCGCCCCTGCGAGCTCAAGCGCAGCCCGGTGAGAATGTTGGCCACCTGCCACGCGCTCACCGGGTCGTCGGCCACGAGCTCGCCGTCGCGGCGGTTCACGCGCGCGGCCACGCGTTGGCTCCCGGTGTCGAGCACGTAGGTCGATACGCCGTGGGCCTCGCGGTTCGGCGCCGAGTTGCAGTGCACCGACACGAACAGGTCGGCGCCCGCGTCGTTGGCGTACGCGGCGCGCGCCTCGAGGTCAACGTACACGTCGCTGTCGC
>CANMAT010000117.1 GCA_947494865.1 Deltaproteobacteria bacterium | reverse complement strand
GAAATCTCGTCGCGCGCCCATGAACGCGCCCGCAGACGGTGTTCGCCGGAGCCCGTGTGCACATCGAGTGCGGCTCACCCCCGGCTGTACGTAGGTGCTCACCCGCTCCGCGGGTTGCACGTTGCCGTGGGGTACCGACACCCTCACGACGGTTCGTGTATTGAAGGCGATGGGGGTGTTCTGCGTGATCACGGGAGTCCAGCGCCGCAAGCGCTGCAACCTGCGAAGCAGGTGACGACTCACGTACAGCCGGGGGTGAGCCGCATGAGTCGCGTTCATGGGCTCCGGCGAACCCCCGCCCGGGGGCGCAGCAATCGGTATCCCACAGCCCATCAAGCCTTGCCCCGCCCCCGCTGAGAATTCTGGGAAGGATCAGGGTTGGAAACCCGCGGCAACCAGCGAGTACCAAGAATATCTCGAAATCACGACGATTTAGATGCGCTCGCCCTACCCGGGCGGGTGAAGCCGTTCACCCGGGCGGGTGAGCCGGAGGCATTGCCCCGCTCGCTGCGAGAGCTTCGCCGCGCGGGCGCCCGTGCGCTCCACCCCGCGTCAACGACCGCGGCAGAGCGCGTCGACGCGCCGGAGCAGCGTCGGGATGCGGTGCTCTCCGTGCATCGCGCGCACGTGATCACACGCCTCGCTCACGTCGACTCCGACGGCGCTCACCCACAGCGGCTGCTTGCTCGCGCCGCGGAGCACGGGCTTCGCGACGCCGTCGGCGAAGGCCTGCTTCGCCACGCCCACCACCGGCGCCGCGCCGTGGAGCGCCTCGTAGAGCCGCGCGCCGAGGCCCGCGTCGTCGAGCGCGCGCAGCCACACGTGGCCGTCGACCACCACACACGTCGGCGCCGCGACGAGCGCCAGCGCCGCGAGCAGGCAGGGCAGCTCGCGCTTGTAGAACGCGCCGGGCTCGTAGGGCGCCACGGGCGACACCACGGTGACGCGCTCGATCGCGGGGCGCGCGTCGGTCCACTGCGTGAAGCCCGCGAGGGCCACGTGGCCCGCGCCGTCGTCGCGGTAGTCGACGTCGAGCGCGTAGATCACGGCGCACCCGTGAAGTGCCACCGCTCGATGCCCTCGCCGAAGCGCACGCCCGGCCCGCGATCCCACCCGCGCAGCGCGGGCGACGCCACGTAGCGCTCCGAGCCCATCACCAGCGGCAGGAGCGGCAGGCGCTGCGAGAAGAGCACCTGCAGCCGCGACCGGAGCTGCGCCCGACGCTCGGGGAAGAGCGCCCGCTCCTCGCGCTCGGTGAGCGCCGCCGCCGCGTCGTCGAAGACCGCCGTGCGGGCCGCGCGCAGCACGCGCCCGTCGCCGCGCGGGAGGTTCCAGAAGCGGCGCGTCTCGGTGTCGCGGTCGGCCATGAGCGCCTGGAGCAGCATTCCACCATGCGCGCGCGACTGCGAGAGATCGCGCAGCGAGCGCTCGGGGCGCAACTCGACGAGCACGCCGACGGAGCGCCACGCGTCGGCGATGAGGCCCGCCGCGGCGCGTTCGAGGGGGCTCGTGCCGTGCGTGAGGCGCAGCGTCTGGCCCGCCACGCCCTCGCGCGCGAGGGTGGCGCGGGCGCGCTCGACGTCGAAGGCAACCGCCGAGGCGCCCGTCACCGTGGCGTCGGGGGTGGGGGCGTGGGCGACGCGTCCCTCTTCGCCGAAGAGGGCGCGCGCGAGGGCGGCGCGGTCGATCGCCTGGAGCAGCGCCTCGCGCACCGCGAGCCCTTGGAGCGCGGGCACCGACGGGTCAGGCTGCAGCGCGTAGAGCTGGTTCGAGGGCCGCTGGAGCACCACCCCGGGCATGCGCGCCCCGAGCGCGTCGGCCTCTTCGACGGTGAGCGCGCTCGGCGCGACGAGGTCGAGCTCGCCGCGTTCGAACGCGCGCACCAGGGCGGCGTGGTCGGCGACACAACGGACCTCGATGCGACGGATCGAGGGGGCAGGGCCGATGAAGTGGGGATTGGCCTCGAGCACCGCCTCGCGCTCGGGCGTAAACGACGCCACGCGGTACGGGCCCGTCGAGGGGAGCGGCCGCGTGCGGCGGGCGTTGGCGACGGCGTCGTAGCCCCCGCGGCGCATCACGTCGCCGAGGGCGTGGCGCGGGAGCGGCTGCACGCCGTCGAGCGCCGCGGCGAACACGCCGTCGTAGGTGAGCGTGAGGGTGCGCGCGTCGGGCGTGTGCACCGAGACCACGCGCGGGTCGGGCGACACCTCGAGCGCGAAGCGAAAATCGTCGCTCGTGACGGGGCGCCCGTCGCTCCAGCGGAGGCCCTCGCGCAGGCGCCAGCGCACCTCGACGCGGCCGTCGGCGAGGAGGCGCAGCGCGTCGTTGCCCACCGCGGGGGCCACCTCGGCGAGAAAGGCCACGCGCTCGTCGTCGGGGGTCACCTGCACGAGGCCCCAGCGCGTGCCCCACGTGACAACGCCCGTCGTGAGCGAGGGGAGCTGCGAGAGGCCCACGCGCACCGCCGGGCGCGACGAGGGCTCGCGCGGCATCGCGGCGAGGCGCGGCGCGGGCGGCGGGGCTGCGGCCGACGGGGGGCGCAAGAGCGTCAGCGCGGCGAGCACCGTGGCGAGGGGCAGCCCGTAGCGCCCCGCGTGGTCGAGCCGGCGCGAGGCGGCCTCGTGGTTGTGCCGGTGGAACCAGTACGCCGCGACGCTGCACAGGAGCGCGAGCACGGTGACCGCGTACGCGAGGATGAAGAGCGAGTCGGCCACGGTGAGGTAGGCCACGTCGGGGATGGTGCCGCCGACGGTGAACTGAAACGCGAAGCACGCGAGGAGGGCCGTGACGCCGATGCCCGTGCGCGTGTCGACGAGGTCGACGGGCATCGAGAGGGCCACGAGCGCCACGAGGAGCAGGAGCGCCAGGGGCATGAAGAGCTTGAGCGCCACGGTGATGGCGGGGCGCCGCAGGGTGACCTCGAAGCGCACGTGGTGAACGGTGGTGCGCTGGCCCTCGTGGGCGAGGCTCCCGAGGTCGGAGGCGTAGACGCTGCGCGAGGCGCGGGGGTGAAAATGGGGGTCGTAGTTCCAGCCGGTGACGCTGAAGTGCGTCTCCATGCCGCTGCCGGTGAGGTCGGGCGCGAGCACCGCGTCGCGCTCGGGGAGCTCGAAGTCGATGCTCAGTTTTTGCGCGTCGAAGGGAAAGCGATGGAGCGGAAACTCCCCCCGCAGCGTGCCGCGGAGGCGCCACCGTCGCACGTGCCAGTCGCCGTCGTCTTCGCCGCCGAGGTTGTCGCGCGCGAGCGACGCCTCGTTGGCTACACGTAACCGCGCGGGGTCGAAGTCGCCGAGCCATTTGACCCACGCCTCGACGTCGACGTCGAACGTGCCGTTGCGCTGGTCGAAGCGCGTCACGTCGCGCAGGTGAAGGCCCACGTACACCGTACGCGCGGGCTCCGCCGACGCCGCGCGCGGGCCCAGGAGGAGGGCCCACGCGAGCAACACACCCACCACGATCGCTACGGTACGCATAGACCCCGCGGAGGGAACACTCTCACCCCGCACCGGGTCAATGCCGCCGAGCCTCTATCGCACGCAGAAGAAAATCTGCGAGCCGATGAAGCCCGTCGACGCGTCGACCTGGACGCGCAACGGCGAGGGAGACGTGCCCGGCGCGCACGAGCACGCGCCCGTGAGGGGGTTGGCCGCGCGGCACCCGACGCCGCCCGCCACGCCATCATCGACCTGGTAGGCCCCGCCGAAGCTCGCGCGCGGCGCCGACGCGAAGGCGCACACCGTAATGGCCGACCCGATGATTCCGCGGCTCGAGTCGGTGAGCGTGCGAAACGTGACCGCGCTCGCGCCGCCGGGGCACGCGCACGCGCCCGTGTAGGGGTTGGCCGCGCGGCACCCGAGGCCGCCCGCGGTCACGTCGTCACGCTGGTAGGCGCCGCCCCAGTCGCCCGTCGCGGGGCCGCCGCAGAAGGTGATGTTGCCGCCGTGCTGCGTGCCGCGGCCGCGGCAGTCGTTGATGACGCGCAGGCTCACGTTGGTGCCAAACCCTCCGGGGCAGCCGCAGCCGCCCGACGCGAGGGGGTTGCCGTTGAAGCACGCGGCGCAGCCCGGGTCGCTGCTTTCGAAGCCGCCGCCGAAGCTCTGGCAGGTGCCCTCGCGGCACACGCCCGTGGGGCACGCGCGCCCGCACGCACCGCAGTTCGAGGCGCTGGTGTTGGTGTTCACCTCGCACCCGTCGGCGGGGTTGCCGTTGCAGTCGGCGAAGCCCGCCGCGCACGCCACCACGGTGCACGCGCCGCCCGCGCAGCCCGCGGTCGAGACGTTCGAGAGGGCGCACGCGCGGCCGCACGATCCGCAGTTGCGCGGGTCGGTGAGGGAGCTCACCTCGCAGCCGCTCGCGGGGTTCATGTCGCAGTCGGCGAAGCCCGCGTTGCAGCTCGCCACGATGCACCGCGCGCTCGCGCACGCCGGCGTCGCGTTGGAGAGCGAGCACGCCGCGCCGCAGCTCCCGCACGATGTCACGGTGCTCGCGAGGTTGGTCTCGCAGCCGTTCACCGGGTTGCCGTCGCAGTCGGCGAAGCCCGCGTTGCAGCTCGCCACCGCGCAGCGCCCCGCGGCGCAGGTGGCCGTCGCGTTGGAGAGCATGCACGCCATGCCGCAGCCGCCGCACGCTGCCGTCGCGGTGCGCGTGTCGGTCTCGCAGCCGTTGGCGGCGCTGCCGTCACAGTCGGCGAGGCCCGCGTTGCAGGCTCCCACCGCGCAGCGCCCGCTCACGCACGCCGCGGTGGCGCCGGGGACGTCGCACGCCGTGCCGCATCCGCCGCAGTTGCGCGGGTCGGCGTTGCGGTCGACCTCGCACCCGTTGGTGGCGCTGCGGTCGCAGTCGCCGCGCCCCGCGGAGCACGTCGCGAGGCCGCACGCGCCGGCGACGCACGCGGGCGTTCCGCCGGCCACGGTGCACACGTTGCGACACGCTCCGCAGTGCGACACGTCGCTCTGGAAGTTGACCTCGCACCCGTCGGCGGGGTCGCCGTTGCAGTCGGCGAAGCCCGCGTCACACATGACGATCGCGCAGCGCGCGGCGGCGCAGGTCGAGCTCGCGTGGGGGAGGTCGCAGACGCGCCCGCACGCGCCGCAGTTGCGAGGGTCGCTGCGGAGCTCGGCCTCGCAGCCGTTGGCGGGCTCACCGTCGCAGTCGAGAAAGCCCATGACGCACGAGGTAACGCAGCGCCCGCCGAGGCATCCGGGGAAGGCGTTGGCGCGCGCGGGGCACGCCGCGCCGCACGCCCCGCAGTTGGAGACGGCGGTGTTGGTGTCGGTCTCGCAGCCGTTGGTGGGGTTGCCGTCGCAGTCGCCGAAGCCCGCGGCGCACGCGGCCACGGCGCAGCGCCCCGCGACGCACGCGGCGGTGGCGTTGGGCGGGTTGCACGCGGTGCTGCACGCGCCGCAGCGGGTGGGGTCGCGCGTGAGGTCGGTCTCGCAGCCGTTGGCGGCGTTGCCGTCGCAGTCGGCGAAGCCCGCGGCGCACACGAACTCGCAGCGCCCCGCGGCGCACTGCGCGGTCGCGTTGGCGCGCGCGGGGCACATCGCGCCGCACGCGCCGCAGTGGGCCGCGCTGGTGAGCGTGTTGGCCTCGCAGCCGTTGGTGGGGTCGCCGTCGCAGTTGCCGAAGGGGGCCGCGCAGGCCCCGACGGCGCACACGCCGTTCATGCACGCGGCGGTGCCGTTGGTGACGGCGCAGCGCATGTCGCAGCCGCCGCAGTGCGAGGTGTTCGAGAGCGGGTCGACGCACGCGCCGGTGCAGCACGTTTGCCCCGTGGGGCACGGGCGCGCCGCCGTGCAGCCCACCACGCAGGTGTTGCCCACGCAGAGGGTGCCCGCGGGGCAGTGCTCGTCGGTCACGCACGCCACGCAGGTGCGGCTGTTGGTGTCGCAGCGGAGCGCGGTGACGCCGCCGTCGGAGACGCCCGCGTCGGAGGCGCCGCCGGGGCATCCCTCGTCGCTGCGACAGCCGGGCACGCAGGTGCGGCTGCCGGGGTCGCAGTGGCGCTCGGGCGAGCAGGTGTCCATCGCAGGGAGGCACTCGACGCAGCGCCCCGTAGCGCTGTCACAGAGGGTGCCAGGAGCGCAGTCCATGGTGGTGGCGCAGGTGCCGGGCGCGTCGGTGCGCACGTCGGGGGCGTCGAGCACATCGGGGGCGTCGAGCACATCGGGCGCGTCGATCGTGGGCGTGTCGATGGAGACGTCGACCTTCGTATCGAGGGCGACGTCGGTGGCGGTGTCTTGCGGCGCGTCGCGCGAGGCGTCGACGACGCCGCCGACGACAGGCATTCCGTTGCACGACGCGAGCGCGAGGGCACCCGACAGCGCGAGGCGACGCAGCGTGTTCATGGCCACCATCTCTACCGCGAGGGGCCGCCGCGCGTCGATGGCCTCGGCGCTCAGCCCGCGTCGCGCAGGAGGCCTCCGCGGTCGATGCGCAGCGCCCTGCCCCGCCATCGCACCTCGCGCGTCGCGAGCGCGCTCACGAACGCGCACGCCAGCAGCGCATCGGCGAGCACCGTGTCGGCGAGCGCGCGCCCCATCGCGTGCCCCGACGCGCGTCGCGCCGCGAGGGCCACCGCGAGCCGCGCCGCGAGCGCCACGGCGGCGGTGCTGAGCGCGAGCGTTCGCGCCGCGGGGGCCGCGAGGGCGAGCGCGAGCGATGAGACCACCATGGGCCACGTCGCGAAGAAGAGCGCGGGGTACGACGCCATGAGCGCCGGTCGCTGCGCGCGAATCACCATGATCCACCGGGCGTAGCGGTCGACGGCGCCGCGCCACGGGCGGCCGCGGGCGCGCGAGGTGACCGTCTGCGAGAGCGCCCCGGAGCGCATTCCCCGCGCGCGGAGGCGGCGGGCGAGCTCCATGTCTTCGCCGAGGTGCGAGGTGAGCGCGTCGAAGCCGCCGACGGCGTCGAGGGCGTCGCGGCGCAGCGCCACGGCCTTGCCCACGAGCCCCTGCGGATCGAGCGCCGACAGCACCGGAAACGCGTGCAGCGAGCCCCCCAGGAGCGCGTCGGAGCAACGGTCAGAGAATGTCACTCCGCCGTCTTCGACAGGGGGCGCCCACACCGCGCCGAGGGAGGCGTCGGCCCAGAGCGCGCCCACCATCGCGTCGAGCGAGAGGCCCGCGCAGTCGACGTCGCTGTCGAGGTTCACCACCACGTCGGTGCGCGCGCTCCGCGCGATGGCGGCCGCGAGCTGCGACGACTTCTGGTTTACGCCCTGCGCGTGCGTGAGCATCACCGACGCGTCGAGGCCCTGCGCGCGCAGCCCCTCGCACGCCTCTCGCGCGACGGGGAGCGCCGCGTCGCCCTCGTGCGCGACGGCGAACACGAGCCGAAACGGATTTACACCGCGCAGGTGCGACGACGACGCGAGGGTGCGCGCGAGCGACGGTTCGGCGCCCGCGCAGGGGCGAATCACCAGCACCGAGGGACACGCTGCGGGCGTGCGCGCGGGCGCCCCGCGCGGCCGTAGCAGGGTGGCGAAGACGGCCCGCGCCGACACCGACGCGACGACGAAGCACCACGCGGCGAGCGCCGCGGCGCCCGCCCCGGCCAGCGTCACATGCGCCTCGTGCGAAACGGCAGCAGAAACTGCACCCACGAGCGCTGAAAGCGCTGCAGGTCGAGCGTCTCGTGCATGGCCCTCACGTTGTGCCCGAGGAGCTTCGTATCGACCACGCTGCGCGCGTAGAAGGGCGCGTCTTCGAGGGTCTCGCGCACGGCGGCGGTGGCGCCGAGGTCGGTGCGCGTGGCGCGCTCGACGCCCCACACGGTACGCGCGAGGGAGGCGCGACGCGGGGCCTCGACGCGCGCGACGCGGCCGTCGGCGGTGACCCGGCGGCCGTGGAGGGCGCGCGCGCCGTCGAGCGTCTCGGCGTCGTAGAGAATGACCGAGCCGTCGGGTGTGGTGGCGCGCGACCAGTCCCACGCGCGAAAGGTCTCTTCGAGGGGGCCGTCGCCCGCGTTGGCGTCGTGGTAGCCCTCACCGCTCCAGCGCACGTTGGGGTGCGTGAGCTCGACCTCGACGCGGCACAGAGGCGCCGCCGACCACCACAGGTGGGCGCCCGCGCCGTCGAGGGCGTGGGGCTCGTCGACGCGCACGCGCGGGTGAACGCGCACGGTGCCCACGATGCGCTCGTCGCCGAGCACCCGCGCGGGCAAGAAGGGCGTGGTGCGCTCGGCGAGCGAGATCACCAGGGTGTCGCGCTCCCAGTGGAGCGAGCTGGCGCCGAGGGTGAGCGACGAAGCGTCGCGGTGAACCTCGCGGCGGCCGCGCTCGTTGAGCGACCACACCTTGGCGCGCGGCGAATACAGCGAAACGTTGAGGGCCGAGTGCTCGAGCGGATCGATGGCGCCGCCGGTGGCGCGCGCGCGCGCATAGAACGGCGAGAACACCGAGCCCAACATGGCGATGAGCGAGATGGCGTAGCGGCCGTCGTCGCTCATGGCGTCGACGTACCACCAGGCGTACCCGCGGGGCGCTACGGCGCGGTCGAAGCGAGGGACTCGAGGACGCTCTGCGCCGCGAGCAAGCCGCTCCGCGCCACCATCGGGACGCCCGCCCCGGGGTGCACGCTCCCCCCCGCGAAGAAGATCCCCGGCACGTTGGAGCGCGCCGGCGCCCGGTACATCGGCGACCTCCAACCGTGCGACGGCGGGCCGTACAGGGCTCCCCCCGTGCTCGGAAACATCGCTTCGAAGTGATCGGGCGTCGTCGTCACGAAGCGCTCGGGGCTCCAGTCGAGGGTCAGCCCCAGGCGCGTGAGGTGGGTGCGCGTTCGTTGCGT
>CANMAT010000116.1 GCA_947494865.1 Deltaproteobacteria bacterium | reverse complement strand
CGCGCCCGGCGCCGTACACCGCGTGCGCGTCCGCGTCGGCGTCGGCGCCTCGCACGCGCGTCTCGCCGTCGTCGTGGCCGCTCGCCACGCGCGACCCGTGCGCGCGCACCACCGTGACCGGCGACCCCGAGGCCGCAGCGGTGACGCGCCGCACGCCCCCCGCGATCTGCACCGTCGTGCCGTCGTCGTGACCGAGCACGAGCGCGCCGTCGGCGCTGAGGTCGAGCGCCGTGATGCGCGCCCCTCGCGCCGCGCGGTGCGTGACGGCGGCGCCGTCGTCGAGGCGGGTGACCGCGGCCGAGCGCTGCGCGGCGAGCGTGCACGCGAGGGTGCGCCCGTCGGCGGAGAGCGCGATGGGCGCGTGGCCCGCGACGTCGTGGGTGAGCGCGAGCGCGTCGAGGTCCCAGCGGCGCACGCGGCCGCCGCGGGCGATGGCCACGGAGCGACCGTCGCGGGAGACCACGACGGCGGCGGGCTCGCCGGTCGCGTCGCGAAAGCTCGCGCGCTCGGCGCCGCGCGCCGCGTCGAGGCACACGCACCACCCCGTGGCGTCGGTGAACACGAGCAGCGCGCCGTCGGCGGAGACGTCGAAGAGGCCGGCGCGGGCGAGGTCGTAGCGCCACGCGACGCGGGCGGAGCGCGGGTCCCACGCGGTGAGCGACGGGCGCGTCGCGGCGGGGGCGCACAGGGCCCAGGCGAGCTCGGTGCTGTCGGCGAGGCGCGCGGCGCGGGGGGTCGCGAGGCGGCCGCGGAGCGAGCCGAAGGCCACGACCGGGCGCGCGAGGCTCTCGGGCCGGGCGGGCGGGGCGTCGGTCCATCGAAAGGGGGGGCGCGACGACGAAGGCATCGCTCACAGTGAACGGCGGCTCGCGGCGAAACCACCAGCAGACAGTCGCGCTTCGAACGCGGGGCGCTGTGTTACGGTAAGGCCCTCTCCCCCGCTGCTACTCGGCGTTTCTTGACCAAAGCAGGTTTGTGCGATGGCCTCCCCCGACGAAACATCGAACGCGCTGCTGGCCGTGTCGCTCCAGCTCACCGCCACGCGGAGCCTCGATGACCTGCTCCCGGTCGTGCTCCAGCGCCTCGTCGACCTGCTGGGCGCCGAGCGCGCGCTCTTCGCCCTCTTCAACGAGAGCGGCGAGATCGAAGAGGCCGTGGCGCACAACCTCGCGTGGGTGCGCGGCGAGGCGCTGCCGATTTCGAACCGCATCGTGAGCGAGGTGCTCAAGAGCCGCGAGATGCGCTCGGTGGTCAACACCGAGCTCGAACGCGAGCTGACGCTCCACGAGAGCATCCGGCAACACGGGCTGCGCTTCATCCTCGCGGTGCCCGTGCTCGCCTGCGGGCGCGTGTCGGGCGTGCTCTACGCCGACAGCACGGCCCCGGTGCTGTCCGAGACGCTGCGCCAGTCGGAGACGCTGCGCGCCCTCGCGGGCATCGTAGGCATCGCCGTCGAGAACGTCCGCCTCCTCGAGGAGCAGAAGCTGCGCACGCTGCTCCTCGGAAAGCTCGTGCACGACCTGCGAAACCCGCTCACCGCGGTGATCCTCGGGGCCGAGGTGGTGCGCGAGTTCGCGCGCGACGCCGACCAGCAGTCTACGCTCGACGACGTGCTCATGGCCGGCACCAAGATGGAGCTCTACTGCGACAGCGCGATGCGCTTCGCGGGCATCGACGACGGCAAGCCCGAGCCCGAGCCAGCCCCCGTCGACTTGGGTGCCATGCTCGCGGGGCACGCGCGGCTCTTTCAGCGCGTTGGCATCGAGCGCGGCGTCGTGCTGCACACCGAGGTCGAGGCCGCGCTGCCGCAGCCGCGCACCTGGGTCGACCGCGTGGGCCTCGCGCTCGACAACCTGGTGTTCAACGCCATCAAGCATGCCGCGACGGGCACCCCCGTGGTGCTGCGCGCGCGCCTTCGCGACGACGCGGGGCCTCGCTCCGCGAGCGACCGCGGGGGCTCCACGATGGCCGAGCTGTTTCGCAAGGTGCCGCGGGCCGAGGCCGACCCCGCGCAGGGCTTCGTCGAGGTGTCGGTGCACAACCGCGGCCTCGCCATCGCGGGCTCCCTCATGCCGCGCATCTTCGACGAGTGGGTGCGCGGCGCCGATCCCCGCACGGGCGGCAAGTCGACGGGCCTGGGCCTCGCCATCGTCGAGCAGTGCGTGCGCTCGCTCGGGGGCGCGGTCTGGGTCGAGTCGACCGCCGACGCGGGCACCACGTTTCGCTTCACGGTGCCCGTCGCCCCGAGGCCGTGACGCCTCAGCGCCGCGCGATGCCCTTCAAGATGTCGAGGTAGCGCTCGGCGAGGCTCTCGCGCGTGGCGTTGGCGAGCACCCACGCGCGGCCGCGCTCGCCCATCGCGCGGCGCTCGTCCGGGTCGTCGGCCATCGCGCGGATGCCGTCGGCGATGGAGCGCGGGTCTTCGGGCACGACGAAGCGCCCGGCGCGCGCCTGATCGCACACGAGCGCGCGCGCCACGCCGTCGATGGCGAGCAGCGAGGGGCGCGCGCAGGCCATGTAGTCGAAGACCTTGTTGGGGTACACGGTCTTCATCATCTCGTTGCCCTGGAGCACCGCCACGCCGACGTCGGCGGCGTTCACCACGGCGGGCATCTTCGATTTGCTCACGGGGCCGTGAAACAACAGGTTGTCGAGACCGCGGCGCTTCGCCGCCTCGGCGAGCCGCGCGCGCTCGGTGCCGTCGCCCACGCACGCGATGAGAACGTCGGGGCGGTCGCGCAGGAGGGCCGCGGCCTCGACGAGCTGGTCGAGCGCGTTCACCACGCCGTGCGCGCCCGCGTAGAGGAACACCGTGCGGTCGCCCCAGCCGAACTCGCGCCGCGCGTCGTTGTCGCGGGGCCCGGGGTTGAACATCGACACGTCGGCGCCGTTGGGCACGAACACGATCTTCTCGGGGGGCACGAGCCCGCGCTTCACGATGTCGTCGCGGAAGGCCGGGGTGAGCACGTTGACCAGGGTGGCGCTCTCGCACGCCCAGCGCTCCATGCCGTAGAGCACGCGGGTGATCAGCGCCTCTTCGCGCAAGAGGCCCGACGTGACGATGCTGCCCGGCCACAGGTCGCGCACTTCGAACACCCACGGCACGTTGCGCCAGAACACCTTGGCGCTGAGGTACCCGGGCACCGCGATGGAGAGCGGCGGCGACGTGGCGATCACCACGTCGGGGCGCGGCACCGTGAGCGCCGCGGTGGAGGCCGACGCGACGAAGCCCCAGAAGGCCACCGAGCGCCCCACGCGGCCGCGGCGGTACACCGACGGCACGTAGCACCGCACGACCTTCACCGGGCCGTCGCTCTCGTGCACGAACCACTTGCCCTTGTACTCGTCGGGCACCAGGCCCGTATTGTAGTTGAGCGTGCCGGTGATCACCGTGACGTCGTGGCCCGCCTCGCACCACATCCGCGCGAACTCGTTGAAGCGCGAGCCGCCGGGCTGGCCGGCGCTCAAGTAGTTCTGGTGCAACACGACGATCTTCATGGGGGGCGCGCACGCTACCACAGCGGCCCGATGCGCCGCGCGCGGCCGTGGTAGCGTCGGCGCCCCCTCCGTGAAGCCACCCCGCGCTCGCAGCGTGCGCACCGAGATCGTCGCGGGCTTCGCGACGGTGATCCTCGCGTTCGGCGCGGTGGCCGCCTACTCGCTCGCGCGGCAGCAGCGGGCGGTGGCCTCGATGCGCCTGGCCAACGAGGGATACCTTCGCCTCGCGGTGCAGCTCGTCGAGCTGCGCGTCAACCAGGGGCTCTTCAACACGCAGCTCGATCAGCTCCTCGACGGCGACCCGCGCGAGCGGGTGACGTCGCGCGCGTGGATGGCCCTCGCGCGGCGCTCGCGCCGCGGACGCCTCTCCGTCGCCGTGGGTCTCGTGCGCGACACGGCGCGCACCGCGCGCGAGCCCGACGACCGGGCCCTCCTGCGCCGCGCGACGGAGAGCCTTGCGGGCATCGACGCCACCTACGCCACCGACGAGGCGCTCTTCGAAGAGATGTTCTTCGCCCTCGCCAACGGCAACGTCGAGGCGGCACGCGCCATCGAGCGCCCCATCCTCGAGCGCGAAGACCGCTGCGAGGCCGCCCTGCGCGGGCTCATGCGCGAGCTCCAGCTGCGCATTCAGTTCCTCGCCGACGAGGCCGAGCGACGCCAGCGGCAGAGCCTGCAGCTCACGCTCCTCGCCATCGCGGTGGCCTGCGTGCTCGGCGCGGCGAGCTCCGTCGCGGCGCTGCGCTCGCTGCGGCCCCTCGCGCGCCTGCGAGACCGCGCGCGGGCCGTGGCGCGGGGCGACCTCTCGCCCGTGCAGGTCGACGCGCGCCCCGACGAGATCGGCGAGCTCGCGGCGGAGTTCGAACGCATGGTGGGCGCCGTGGCCGCGCGCGACGCGGCGCTCCGCGCGGCGCACGGGCGGGTGCTCCAGGCCGAGCGCCTCGCGGCCATCGGGCGCATGGCCGCGCACGTGACCCACGAGGTGCGCAACCCCCTCTCGTCGATGGCCCTCAACGCCGAGATGCTCGCCGACGAGGTGGGCGCCCTCGGCGCGGGCGCACCCGAGGCCGAGCGCCTCGTGCGGGCCATTCAGCGCGAGATCGACCGTCTCACAAGCATCACCGAGGAGTACCTCCGCGTCGCGCGCCTGCCGCAGCCGCGGCTCGAGCGCGAAGACCTCGGGGCGGTGGCCTCCGACGCGGTGGGCTTCGTGCGGCGCGAGATGGAGGTCGCGGGCGTGCGCCTGCGCGTCGACGTCGACGAGCTCGTCCCAGCGGTGATGCTCGACGAGTCGCAGCTGCGTCAGGCGATGCTCAACCTCCTGCGCAACGCGCGCGAGGCGATGGAGGCCGCGCAGGTGGCCGAGCCCGCCATCGTGGTGCGCGTGGCGCCGCGCGCGAACGACCTCGGCGCAGCCGGCGCAGCGGTCGAGGTGTGCGACGCCGGCCCCGGCCTCACCGACGACGTGCTCGAGCACCTCTACGAGCTGTTCTTCACCACCAAGCAGCGCGGCTCGGGCCTCGGGCTACCGCTCACGCGCGAGATCGTGGTGGCCCACGGCGGGGTCATTCGCGCAGACCGGGCCGAGGCGGCCGACGGCGGCGGCGCGCGCTTCACGCTGTGGTTCCCCGCGGCGTAGGGCGCGTCGGGCGTCAGTCGATGATGGCCGCACCGTTGGCGCCCCGCTGGGCGCCGTGGCCCCGCACGCGCGTGGGCCGGCGGCCCGCCTGCGCGTCCACGGGCTGCGGTGCCACGACGGTATCTCGCGGTTCCACGACAGGGGCTCGCGGTGCCACGACAGGGGCTCGCGGTGCCACGACAGGGGCTCGCGGTTCCACGACAGGGGCTCGCGGTGCCGCGACGGGGTGTTGCGGTGCCGCGACGGGGCCTCGCGGTTCCACGACGGGGGCTCGCGGTGCGTCGGGCTCCGCAACGCGGAGTGCGAGCTCGGCGGCGAGGGCCACGAGGCCGAGCGCGCACGCGACGCCTGCGACGATGACGGGCGCGCGGGACCGTCGGACGGGCGCTTCGGGCACGATGGGAGCGTCGGGCTGCGCTCGCGCGGGCGCGTCGGCGGGGGGCGGGGAGATCGACGGCGACGACACCTCGACGGGCGCGGCCTTGCGCAGCGTGTCGCGCACGCGGCCGCCGAGCGGCGTGGCGGCGAGCGCGTTGTAGAACGACTGCATGTCGGGGTAGCGCTGCCCGCGTTCGCGCTGCAGGGCGCGGTGCACCACGGCGCACAGCTCGGGCGCGATGGCGGGCGCCGCGCGCTCGAGGGGCAGCGGGTCGTTCATGATGAGGCGGGCGAGCATCACCTGCGGGTTGTCGTCGTACTCGTAGGGGATGCGCCCGGAGAGCATCTCGTAGAGCACGACCCCGATGGCCCACACGTCGGTGCGCGCGTCGATGTCGAGGTCGCCGCGGGCCTGCTCGGGAGACATGTAGCCCGGCGTGCCCATGGTCTGCCCGATCATGGTGCGAAACTCGTCCTCGCGGGGGCGCAGCGCCTTGGCGATGCCAAAATCGATGAGCTTGGGCACCGTGCGGCCCGTGCGCGACTGCACCAGAAAGATGTTCTCGGGCTTGAGGTCGCGGTGCACCACGCCGAGCGCGTGCGCGGCCACGAGGCCGTCGATCACCGGCAGCATGAGCTCGAGGGCCTGCTCCGGAGGCATCGCCCCCTTCTCGTCGAGGAGCGCGCGGAGCTCGCACCCTACGAGGTACTCCTGCACGATGAAGAGCGCCTTCGTGGTCGCGTCGCGGCCCATGTCGAGCACGCTCACCACGTTGGGGTGGTCGATCTTCGCGGCGCTCTGGGCCTCGCGCAAGAAGCGCTGCGAGGCCTCGGGGTCGCGCGCAAACTCCGGTCGCATCACCTTCACGGCGACGCGGCGCCGCGTCCAGGTGTTCTCGGCCTCGTACACGGCGCCCATGCCGCCCTCGCCGAGGAGGCGCGCGACCTTGTACTTCTCACCGATCACAGCGTCTGGTTTGGCGCGTAAGGCCGCGGGTGTGTTCGAAAGCGTCGAGTGGCTCATCCCTCAGGTGACCGTAGCGTTGCCACGGCCCGATTGGCAAGCGACGCGGCGCCCGAGGGGCGCGGCGTAGACAAGGCCGCCGCGAAGAGACAAGAGTGCGGCATGCGAAGAGACGGTCGAGCGAGCGGCGATCTGCGCCCTGTCGAGATGCTGCCGGGGTGGAAGCGCCAGTGTGAGGGCAGCGTGCTCGTGCGCTCGGGGGGCACCGTGGTGCTCTGCGTGGCGAGCGTCGACGAGGGCGTGAAGGATTTTCTGCGCGGCAAATCGCAGGGCTGGGTGACCGCCGAGTACATGATGCACCCGCGGGCGGGCACGAAGCGCCAGTCGCGCGACGGGTTCAACGGCAAGCCCCTCGGCGGCAGGTCGCACGAGATCGCGCGGCTCATCGGGCGCGCGCTGCGGTCGGCGGTAGATCTCAAGGCCCTCGGCGAGCGCACGATCACCATCGACTGCGACGTGCTCGAGGCCGACGGCGGCACCCGCACGGCCAGCGTGACGGGCGCCATGGTGGCCCTCTCGATTGCCCTCAACGACCTCCGCAAGCGCGGGCTCGTCACGCGCCCGCCCCTGCGCGAGATGGTGGCCGCGGTGAGCGCGGGCGTCGTGGGCGGCGAGGCGCTCCTCGACCTCAACTACGAAGAAGACAGCCGCGCGGAGATGGACCTCAACCTCGTCTCCACGGCGAGCGGCGCGATCGTCGAGCTGCAGGCGACGGCCGAAGACGCGCCCGTGCCACGGGAGCGCGTCGACGCCCTCGTCGAGCTCGCGCAGAGCGGCGTGCGGAGGCTCCTCAGCGCGCAGCGCGAGGCGCTCGTGCGCGCGGGCGTCAACCTCGACGTGCTGCGCCCGCCCACGTAGCGCGCAGGGCGAGCGAGCGTTCGTCGCAACGGGTGGGTCTCGCGCGTCGGACTTGTGGCGAGCCCTACAGGAAAGCACGTTTCGCGCACGCCATGAAACAACCCGAAGACGACGGACTCACGCGGCGTCAGGTGCTCGCGGCGGTCACCGGCGTGGCCCTCACCGCGCTCCCCGCGTGCACCACCGATCGATCTCGCACCCACGCAGAGGCTCGCACCATGAACCCCGCTCACCCGCGCATGCCGACGGTGTACCTCCCGCACGGCGGCGGCCCGTGGCCCTTCGTCGAGATGGGCTTCGGCGACCCCGCCGAGCTCCGCAAGCTGGCCACGTACCTCCGCTCCCTCGCCACCGTAGCGCCCGCGCGCCCGCGCGCCGTGCTCATGGTGTCGGCCCACTGGGAGGAGGCGCGGCCCACCGTGATGACCGCCGCGCGACCCCCGATGCTCTACGACTATTACGGCTTCCCCCCCGAGTCGTACCAGATCACCTGGCCCGCCCCCGGCGACCCCGCGCTCGCCGCGCGCGTGCAGCAGCTCCTCGAGGCGCAGGGCATCGCGACGGGCGCCTCGGCCGACCGCGGGTTCGACCACGGCGCCTTCGTGCCGCTCAAGCTCACGTGGCCCGACGCCGACATGCCCACCGTGCAGCTCTCGCTCAAGGCGGGCCTCGACCCCGCCGAGCACCTCGCCATCGGGCGCGCGCTCGCGCCCCTGCGCGACGAGGGCGTGCTCATTCTCGGCAGCGGCATGAGCTACCACAACATGCGAGGCTTCACGCGCGGCGGCGCCGACGTGGGCGCGATCTCGGCGGCCTTCGACGCGTGGCTCGGCGAGAGCGTGGCGCTCGACGCGCAGGCGCGCCATCGACGCCTCACGCAGTGGGCGAGCGCCCCCGGCGGCCGCCAGTCGCACCCGCGCGAGGAGCATCTTCTCCCGCTCATGGTCATCGCGGGCGCCGCCGGCGACGACCGCGGACATACGGCCTACCAGGGCGCCCTCATGGGCGCGCGCATCTCGGCTTTTCACTTCGCCTGACGCGCAATCGCGACGGTCGTGCGCGCGTCGCGTTGCGCTACTCTCCGCCGCCATGAGCCGTCTCTGCTCCCTCGCGATCGTCGTTGTTGCGCTCCTTGCGTGCAGCGGCCCGCGCGCGCCCGCCGCCGCGCCTGCGCCCGTCGCGCCGCCCCCCATCGTGGTGAATTTTCCCGACGACGCGCCCGTCGCCGACGCAGCCGCGCCCGTCGAAGCGCCCGCGCCCGTCGACCCCCACATCGCGCGGCTGCGCGCGATCGCGGCCGACCCCGCCGCCCTCGCCGCCGCGATCGGCCCCGCGCGCGGGCTCACGGTGATTCACTACGTCGAGGCTCCGCCGGGCGGACGCGGGCGCGCAGACATCTCCAACCGTCACCTCTGCGGCGCGGCCCTCGCGCGCGCGCTCCCCGCGGTGCAGCGCTCCCTCGCCGCGGTGATCGAGCAGCTCGACAACGCCGTCGACACCT
>CANMAT010000115.1 GCA_947494865.1 Deltaproteobacteria bacterium | reverse complement strand
CTTCGGTTGTTGCGTCAGCGCCGCGCGCGCGAGCCCACGGCAGGCGCGGCGGTGACGGTGCCCCGCGCGACGACGTTGGCGTCGCCGTCGCGGCCCACCTGCTCCTCGACGATCACGGCGTAGTCGCCCACGGGGATGCTCGTGATCTGCAGAAACTGGTCGTGGCGGCACGCGCAGCGGGCGAGGGCGGCGCGGTCGGCCGGCGCGTAGCGCAGGTGCACGAGGCGGTCTTTGAAGTCGGCGTAGTACGACGGCGCGGGCGAGCACGAGAAGCGCACGTTGCGAACCTCGAGCTCGAGGCGGTCGGCGGAGAAGAACCCGTGCACGCTCGCGGCGAGCCCCTCGCGCGCGGGGTCGTGCACGCAGGCGCTCTCGCCGAGGCGGAACACCCCCGCGTCGGAGGGGCGCGGGATCGCCGCGTGGTCGACGGGTGGCGCCGCGGCGGGCGTAGGGGTCGGCGGTGCGCTTCGGTCGACGGCGGCGTCGACGCGGCGCGCCGCGGGGCGCGATTCGCTGCGGCACCCGGCGACGAGCGCGGCTGCGAGGGCGATGGATGCGGTGGTGCTCTTCACGGCGGGGAGGGTTGTAGTATCGCTGACCGCCCCTCGAGACGCGCTGCGAAATCACCGCGCGCGGGGTAACGCTGCGCGCTCTTCAGAGTCGGAGCGTGGTGCCGAGGGGCTCGCGCGACGGCTCGACATCGGGAGCGGTCGGAACGGGCGGCACGTCGATGCGGGGCACCGAGCGGCGCCCGGGGGCGCGTACGCGGGGCGCGCGGCGCTCGGAGCCCGAAGGGGCGCGCGCCGCGTCGGGGTCGCACGGGAGTGCCGAGAGGTCGATGCCCGTGCCCGCGATCGAGATCGACACGTGACCGAAGGGCGTGTCGACCTCACACGTGCGCACGCGCATGCCGGGGGCGTCGCGTCGCGCGTCGGGCTCCGTCACGGCGGGGGGCTCGATGGGTCGCATCGCGGGGAGCGCGGGCGCAGCGGCCTGCGGTGCGGCGGGCGTCTGCACCGCGCCGACGGGCGTGGCGAACACCTCGGTGACGTACACGCCGTCGCGGGCGCGCACGATGCCGACGCCGACCGCGCGATAGTCGCCGGTGATGTTGGCGTAGTGGCCGGGGCTGCGGAGGAGCGCCTCGTGGGCCGCGCGCGTCGACTGGTTGAACGCGATGTTCTCGCCGAGGGCGCGCCAGCGAAAGGCCGCGGCGGCGGCGCGGTCTTCGACGGTGCCGGTGGTGGGCGACTGGTGCGAGAAGTAACCCGCGCGGCCCATGTCTTCGCTGTGGGCCTCGGCGATCGCGTCGAGGCGCGCATCGCGCGCGAGGGGCGCGAGGTGACGCGCGGCGCGGGCTTCGTTGATCCACGCGACGAGCGCCGTCGACTCGCTGCGTTCGACGGTCTGCGCGCGCGCGGCGGGCGCCGCGAGGGAGAGGGAGACGATCACGAGGGGTGCGATGCGCATGGTGTCCTTCTCCGCTTGTTGAGGGCGACCAGAGGATGGTCGCCGTCACCGTGCGTGGGTTAGCATACGCGCGGCCCTCGCCCAAACCGACCGACGCTACTCGTCGTCGTCGAACTCGGGGTCGCTCTCGTCGAGGTCGGTCTCGTCGGGCGGATCGAAATCTTCGGGGAGCGCCGTGCCCGCGCGGAGGTTCACGACCTCTTTGAGGTCTTTGCCCACCTTGAAGAAGGGGAGCTTCTTGGGGCCCACCTCGACGGGGTCGGCGGTGCGCGGGTTGCGCCCCGTGTACTGCTTGTACTGACGCACCGTGAAGCTGCCGAAGCCGCGCACCTCGATGCCCTGGCCCCGCGCGAGCGACTCGGACATCGACTCGAAGACGCTGTTCACCACGAGCTCGGCACGGCTCTTGGTGATCTTCGCCCGACGGGCGAGCTCTTCGATGAGTTCTGACTTGGTCATCGCGGTGGGCGCGCAACGTCTTGATCGTGAGCGCGGCGCGAGTCTACGTTTCACACAATGCGTGTCAAACACAACGTTTCGCTCGGCATCGGTGCCCTCTTCGCGGCCGTCGCCGCGTGCCGGCGCGCCGCGCCCGCGCGCGAGAGCTCGCCCGCGCGCGCCGCGTCGGCGCGGGTCGACGCGAGCGTGGCGTCGGGCGCGTCGTGGCGTCGCGCGGCGTTTCCGGTCTTCGACGTTCACACGCACATCGACCCTGCGGCCACGTCGCGCGTGCTCGCGATGTTCGACGAGCGCAACGTGCGCGTGGCCGTCAACCTGTCGGGCGGCGCGCCCGGCGAGGGCCTCGAGGAGTCGCTCGCGCAGCAGCGTGCGTCGGGCGGGCGCATCGTTCCGTTCTGCAACATCAATTGGCGCGGCGCGGGCGACCCGGGCTGGGTCGCGGCGCAGATCGCGACGCTCGAGGGATGCGCCGCGGCGGGCGTGAAGGGGTGGAAGATCCCGAAGGTGCTCGGCCTCGCGGCGGGCGACGGGCGCGGTCAACGGCTGCGCGTCGATGACCCGATGCTCGACCCGATCTTCGAACGCGCCGGCGCGCTGGGCATGGTGGTGCTCATTCACTCGGGCGACCCGCGCGCGTTCTTCGAACCCGCCACGCCCGCCAACGAGCGCTGGGACGAGCTCGGCGTGCACCCTGCGTGGAGCTTCGCCGACCCGCGCTACCCGCGCTGGAGCGAGATTCTCACCGAGTTCGAAACCCGCGTGCTCCGGCACCCGCGCGTGCGATTCATCGGCGCGCACTTCGGCAACGCCGCGGAGGATCCTGACCGCGTCGAGCGGCTCCTCGCGCGAGCGCCCAACTACTTCATCGACACGTCGGCGCGCGTGCCCGAGTTCGGTCGCCACGACCCCGAGCGCATGCGCCGCTTCTTCGTGCGCTGGCAGGATCGCATTCTCTTCGGCACCGACCTCGGCGTCGGCACCGACCCGCGCGACCTCATGCTCGGCTCGACGGGCGCCGAGCCGCCGACGTTCGCCGAGATCGAGCGCTTCTGGAGCGCGACGTTTCGTTACTTCGAATCCACCGACCGGCGCATCGAGCACCCGACGCCCATTCAAGGTCGATGGACGATCGACGCGATCGGGCTCGCGCCCGAGGTGCTGCGCAAGGTGTACGGCGCCAACGCGGCGCGCCTGCTCAACATCCCCTGGCCGTGACGGCGGGCGCTACGCCCGCGTGACCTCGGCGCGCGTCGTCGGGCTCGCGCGCAGCGTCGCGACGGCCACGCCGACGAGCACCGCGAGGGCCCCCGCGACGCTCCGCGCGGTGAGCGTCTCGGGCGCCACCACCACGCCGAGCCAGCGCGCGAGCGGGGCGCTCACGGTGACCGCCATCACCGACGCGAGCACGGGCTGCACGTACACGAACACGCTCACGACCGACGCGGGCACGCGGCCGAGCGCGAGCGCGTTGGCGCCGTACGCGAAGGCCGTGGGCACGAGGAGAATGTACGCGAGCGACGCGAGCACCGGCGGCGACCAGGCGGGCGCCGCGGCGAGCGTCTCGCGCAGCCCCAGCGGGATCGCGAAGAGGAGCCCGGCGTAGAAGGCCCAGCGCACCACCGAGGTGCCGCCGTGGCGCACGATGGCGTCGCGCGCGAGCGAGAGGTACACGGCGTAGGCGCAGCAGTTGAGCACCACCATCGCGTCGCCGGCGAGGTGCGACCCGCCGAGGGCGAGGCGCTCGGGGCGCACCACGAGGCCCATGCCCGCTACCGCGATGAGCGTGCCGAGGGCGAAGCGCGGGCGGTACGCCTCGCGCCCCGTCGCGACGGTGAACACCGCGGTGAAGAGCGGAATGGTCGCGATGAGCACCGTGGCGTTGATGGCCGTGGTGCGGCGCAGCCCCGCGAGAAAGAGCGCCTGGTTGATGAAGACGCCCAGGAGGCCGAGGCGCAGCATCGCGAGGCGCTCGCCGCGAGGCGGGAGCTGCGGCTCGCCGCGCGCGACGCCCAGGAGGCCGAACACGAGGGCCGCGCCGGCGGTGCGGAGCAGCACGAGCGACTGCCACGGCACCGCGCTCACGGTGACCTTGCCCACGACCGCGAGCGACGCGAAGGCGAACTGAACGGCGAAGAGGAGCGCGAGGACGCGCGGCGGCGTGCGAGGCACTGCGCGACGATTACGCCGCGGGGTCTTGCGGGGGCGGCGACGAGACGACGGCGGGCGGCGCGGCGAGCGTGCCCTCGCGGCCGTAGCGCTCGAAGAGGCGACCCCACTCGGTGTCGCGCGTCCAGGTCTCGAAGGTCTTACGGTCCTTCATCGGCCAGCGGTAGTAGTCGTGATAAAACTCGCTGCCGAAGATGAAGGCGTTCACCAGGGGCGTGTGAAAGAAGAGCTTCTGGAAGGGCTTCATGGGGCCGAACCACATGAAGTCGCCGACCTTCGATGCCCCGTTGTCGCCCACCTGGAAGCCCCACGACTCGCCCGAAATGTCGTCGCCGACGATCTCGATGTCGCGCGGGTCGCCCACGCCGAGGCCGTCTTCGTGGGCCACGTTGATGTACTCGAGCGACATGGGGTCGAAGCCCATCATCTTGGCGGCCACCGCGTCGATGGCGACCTGGTCGTCGCTCGCGAGCATGTAGTTCTTCACCACGGGGAACATGGTGCGAGGCCCCGGGCCGTTGCCCGCGGTGGTGCCGTCCATGATGGCGAAGACGCCCGGGTGAATCTCTTTCTGAATGGCCAGGAGGTCGACCAGCGTGCGGTGAATCCACGAGTGCGTGTAGTGACGCTTGGTGGCCAGCAGGCCGCCGAAGGCGTTCTTCATCGCGCCCGTGGTGGTGGTGTAGATGTGGCACTTCACCGTGGGCAGGTGAACGATGTTCTTGCCCTCGAAGTAGTCGGGGATGCGAATCCCCTCGGGGAAGATCTTCGGCAGCACGTGCATGCGCGCCTTGGGTCGGTAGTCGATCCAGCGCATGTCCTCGTCGCGGAAGTTGTACTTCACCGGGATGTCGTACTTACGAAAGATGGGGAGGTAGTGGTTGAGGTCCTCCCCCTTGAAGGCGTTGGTGACCACGGTCTTGTTCTGCACGCAAACGAGGTTTTGAAACCCCGACTCGCGCAGCGCCACGACGGACCCCTCGATCTGCCACGGCGTGCTATTCGCGCCGGGGAAGGGGTAGTGCCACGAGATGTTGTCCTTGAGAATCGTGGTGGCGCCCTTCTTCAGGGCCTTCTCCATGCCCGCGAGCTCGCACAGCCGCGACATGTCTTTGAGAATCGTCTCGGGCTGCACCTTGAGGACGGCAACCTTGCTCTTCGCCATGGGTCGGTTCTGCTCCGTAGGAAAGTTCAGTGACTCAGCGCGCGCCACGCGTCAGTAGGGCGCACCGTCGTCGCGCTTCATAAAAGTTACCCGCGCGCCGCGCAACGGGCGCCGCGCCCGAGCGGTCTCATCGCGGCCGCGAGCGGGCCGTACCGGCGCCTCGCAGGCGTCTCTCAGCGCGCGTTGAAGGCCGCTCGGCCGCTGAAGAGGGCCCCGTCGCCGAGCTCGTACTCGATGCGCAGGAGCTGGTTGTACTTGGCGGTGCGCTCGCCGCGCGAGGCGCTGCCCGTCTTGATCATGCCCGCGTTGGTGGCCACGGCGAGGTCGGCGATGAAGGTGTCTTCGGTCTCGCCCGAGCGGTGCGACACGATGTTGGTGTAACCCGCGCGCGTCGCCATGCGCATCGTGTCGAGCGTCTCGGTCACCGAGCCGATCTGATTGAGCTTGATGAGAATCGAGTTGGCGATGCCCTTCGCGATGCCGTCTTTGAGCCGCTTGGGGTTCGTGACGAAGAGGTCGTCGCCCACGAGCTGCACGGTGCCGCCGAGGCGCTCGGTCATGAGCTTCCACGTGTCCCAGTCGTCTTCGGCCGCGCCGTCTTCGATCGACACGAGGGGGTACTTCTTCGCCCACGCCTCCCACACACTCACGAGCTCGGCGCCGGTGATCTTCGCGCCGTCCCAGCGGTACGTGCGCGCCTCGCGGTCGTAGAACTCGCTGGCCGCGACGTCGAGCGCGAGCAGCACGTCTTTGCCGAGGGTGTACCCCGCCGCCGAGACGGCGTGGGCCACGCGCTCGAGCGCCTCTTCGTTGCTCTTGAGCCGCGGCGCGAAGCCGCCCTCGTCGCCCACCGCGGTCGAGAGGCCCTCCTTCTTCAGCTCGCCCTTGAGCTTCTGAAAGATCTCGACGCCCGCGCGCAGCGCCTGTGAGTAACGATCGAACCCCACGGGGCAGATCATAAACTCCTGCACGTCGAGGCCGTTGTCTGCGTGCGAGCCGCCGTTGAGAATGTTCATGAGCGGCACCGGGAGCACGCGCGCCTGCGCGCCGCCCAGGTAGCGCCAGAGGGGCAGCCCCACGGCGTCGGCCGCCGCGCGCGCGACGGCCATCGAAACGCCCAGAATCGAGTTGGCGCCCAGGTGCGACTTGTTGGGCTTGCCGTCGGCGTCGATCATCACCGCGTCGATGCGCGCCTGGTCGAGCGCGTCGAGGTCTTCGATGGCCTTGCCGAGGTGATGCACGTGCTCGAGGGCCTTGAGCACTCCTTTGCCGCCGTAGCGCCTGGCGTCGCCGTCGCGCAGCTCGAGGGCCTCGTGCACGCCCGTGCTGGCGCCCGACGGCACCGCCGCACGTCCGCGCCCGCCGCCCGAGAGGTCGACCTCGACTTCGACGGTGGGGTTGCCGCGAGAATCGAGAATCTCGCGCGCGAAGACTTCACGGATCAACGTATCGCTCATGACGCTCCTCCAATCAGGCGGCGCGAGGATAGGTGCGTGACCCCACGAAACACAAGCCGCGCGTGCGCGTGACGGTCAATCTGACGGCGCGTCGTCGGCGTCGTCGGGCGAGGGGACGTCCGCGGACTTCGGTGCGTCGCGGACGTCGGCCGTGTCACCTGCATCGCTCGCGTCGCGTGCGTCGGCTGCGACGTCGGCTGCGATGTCGGCTGCGATGTCGGCTGCGATGTCGGCTGCGACGTCGGCTGCGTCACGCACGTCGGCTGCGTCACCCACGTCGGTGCCGACCACGTCGCGCGCGTCGCTCGCATCGGAGACCTCGGATGCGTCGTGGGCATCGTGCACGTCGGCAACATCGACGACGTCGGCGGCATCGCTCGCGTCGACCGCATCGCGCGGCACATCGACGGTCGGCACATCGACGACATCGCCCGGAGCATCAACGCTGGGCGCATCGGAGGCGTCGACCGATGCGTCGCCCGCGTCGAGGATGCTCTCGTCGAAGTTCACCACGAGCGAACAACCGACGCCCGCCGCCGCGGCGAGGCAGAAGACCCACGTGACGATCGAGGATGGGCGCCTCACGTCGCTCCTAGAAGCTCACCAGGAGACCCGTCGGCGAGGCACGGAGCCGCGCGCGCGCAGCGCCCTCGCGTACGGTCGCCGCGTGAGGCTCGACGGGCGTGCGAGCGCGCTCGACGAAGTACATCACCACGGCGAACACCGTGCTCGCCGCCGCCACGCCGAAGCCCACGTCGGAGAGCACCGCGTAGCGCAGGCCGCTCTCGCGCGTCTCGCGCGTGGGCTGGCGGTCGTAGTCGTTGTTGGCTGACAGCGCGAGGATGCCGAAGGTGGTGCCCGCGATGGCCGTCGCACCCGCAAGGCCCGCGGCCACCCACACCACGGGGCTCGGGCCGCGCGCGGGGCGCGGCGCAGGAGAAGCAGCCGGTGGCACAGGTGTGACGCTCGACGCTCCGGCCTCGCGCTCGAGCACGACGGCCTCGTCGCGGGGTGTGCCAGGCAGCGTATCGAACTCGCGGGTCTCGGTCGCGTGCCCCGCGAGAGTGGCGACCAGTACGTGGTGACCCGGCGGGAGGTCGACATCGACGGGCGTAACGCCCGCGTGCGCCTGACCGTTGATCGTAAACTGCGCGCCGGGCGGCGCGGTGGTCACGTGCACGCGCGCCGGGCGGCGGCGCAGGGTATCGAGGCGCGTCTCGAGGAGCGCGCGGTTGCGCACCTCCGGCGTCGCCCGCAGGTACGATTCGAGCGTGCGGATCGCCTCGGGAACATGCCCCAAGCGGTCGTGGCACTCGAGGATAGGCATCATCACGACGGGGTTGGGGCGCAGCGAGTTGGCGCGCTCGAAGGCCACGAGCGCGTCGGCGTATCGTCCCGCGACGTAGTGGGCGCTCCCCTCGTCGTAGGCGCGGCGGGCCTCTTGAATCACGGCCTCGCTCAACGGCGGCTGCACCGTCGGCGGCGTGTCTTGAGGCTGCGCGGCGGCTGCGCGCGGCACCACGAGCGCGAGCGCGAGCGCGACGGAGGGGATGAACGAAACCCTGCGGGAGGCCATGTGCGGTGAGCCGATCCTTCGGGGGGCACCGTACCGCACGGCGGGAGCGCGCAGCAACGGTTCTGCGAGGCCACCGGTACCCGTCGCCCGTGCGGGGGGATAAGGTTCTGTCACCGCGCCATCGGGAGTGACGGGTCGGCGGCCCACTCGGCCAGCGACGCGTCGTAGTTGCGCACCTTGGGGATGCCGCGCGCGAGGAGGGCCATCGCGGCGAAGGCGCTGCGTACGCCGCACGAGCAGTAGGTGACGATCTCGAGGTTGGGGTCGACGCCCGCGTCGGCGAGGGAGCGCATCACGCGGTTCGACGGGAGGATGCGGCCGTTCTCGTCGAGGAAGCGCCGCCAGTCGAGGTGCCGCGCGTTCGCGATGTGACCGCCCCGGAGCTCCCCATAGGGCGTCGCGCCGAGAAACTCCTGCTGCGAGCGCACGTCGAGCAGCTGCCGCGCGCGCCCGACGTCGTCGCGGTCGGCGCGAAACTCGCTGCGCACGCGCGCTTCGAAGCTGCCCGAGCGCGCCTTCGTCCACGCCGTGACCACGGGGCGTCCCGCGGCGCGCCACGCGTGAAACCCCCCATCCAGGAGCGCCACGTCGGGGTGACCGAGGAGCGCG
>CANMAT010000114.1 GCA_947494865.1 Deltaproteobacteria bacterium | reverse complement strand
GTGAACACTGGTCGGAGGAGGCCGTTCGCATCCAAACGATCTTCGATGAAGACGTCGATCACGGCGTCGGGGGGCGCGGCGTCGGGGCCCGCGTCGGGGGCTGGAGAGACCGTGCGAACGCACGCGAGCGAGAGCGCGAAGGCGAAGAGGCTGCGGCGCACGCGACGCTCAGGGCGCGAGGGCGCGACGTCCGAGAAACGTGCACAGGACCGTGGCGAAGAGCATCGGGAGGCCGTGCGCAGCGAGCGCGTGCGCGATGTGGGTCGCGCACGAGAGCTGGAGCGCCGCGGCGGCGGCGAGGCCCGCGGACGCCCCCACGACAGCCCCCATGCTGCCCGAGGAGACAGGCACCGCGCGACGCGAAGACACCAGCAGCGAGAGGGCCACAACGCCCGCGAACACGAGGCTCGTGCTCGCGCAGGCGCCGAGGTTCTGCATGGGGCCGAGGGTGGGCGTGTGCGTCACCGTCACGGCGTTGACCGCCGAGAGGCCGACGTGGTCTGCGAGGGGGTTGGTGAGCGAGAGGGTGCGGGGAATGCCGCGGGTGGTGGCCAGGGTCGAGAGCACGAAGAGGGCGCCCGCGCTTGCGAGGTAGGCGCGCCGCCAGCGTACCGGTGCGCCGAGGCCCGTGGGGCCGCGGTGAAGCACCATCGCGGCGCCTGCGCACGCGAGCGCGAGCATCGCGATCGAGGCGGCCCACGGGAGCGCCGTCGAGGCCATCGGGCGACCGAGGAGCGTCGCGCCCGAGAGGATCACCGCCGCCACCGCACCGAACGGCACGAGCGAGTGCTGCGCGGGCGAGCGAAAGCGCGTCGGCGCCATGTCGCGGTCTAGCGCTGCAGCGAGCGCTGCGCCCTGGCGAATAGGGCCGGTGCCGCGGGCGAGGGCGCTTTCGAGAGAGAGGAGGCTGCGACAGGAGGGGCAGTCGCGGAGATGCGGGGCAGCAGAGCGGACGATCGCTTCGGAGGGTGACGCTTCTGTAAGTGCGTCGACGATGGCGTCACAATCTCTCACGGTGTCCTCTTCGGTGCGGTGGGAGTGTCTGCGGTAGGTCGTCGCACGACGCCGAGCGCTGCGCGCAGGGCCTCGTAGGCCCGAAAGGCGCGCACCTTGACCGCGGCCACGCTGGCCCCGGTGATCTCTGCGACCTGCTTGAGCGAGAGCCCCTCGACCTTCAAGAGAATGAGGGCCTCGCGCTGCGTCGCGGGGAGCGCGTCGATGGTGTCTCGAATGAGCTGCTGCTCTTCGTCGGAGAGCTGGGCGAAGGCGTTGACGTCGACGGTCTGTGCGTCGCGGCCGCGCTCGGGCAGCACCCCCTCGTCGGTGAGCGTCTCGTGGCGTCGGAGCACGCGGTTCTTGCGGTACGCGTCGATGTAGACGTTGCGCGCGATCGCCATCACCCACGAGAAGACCTTCGAGCCCGGCACGTACGTGTCCCTCGCGCGGTGGACCTTCAGAAAGGTCACCTGCGTGAGCTCCTCGGCGAGCTCACGGCTGCGGGAGAGGCGAAGCAACACGACGTTCACCTTGGGCGCGAGGCGTGCGAAGAGCTCGTCGAAGGCCTGACGGTCGCCCTTGCAGTAGGCGTCCATCAGGTCTTCGAGGGATCGCTCTGACGCAGACTCAGAGTCACCAGAGGTCACGTCGGAAGGATCCCGCGGTGCATGGACGCTGCGCCCTGCCATGAGGTTACGTGCGCGAACACGCCGCGCGAATCAGGGAGCCGGCGCGGGCGCCGCGTTGTCGAGAATCGGGAGACCCGGCGCGTTGAGTTCGGGCGCGCCCTGCTGCCGCCGGCCGCCGCCGAGGAGCCCGCCGAGGGGGTTCATACGCGAGGCCTCGGCCATGATCTCTGCAAACGCCGTGATGCCCTGCTGCACCGACGTGACCTGCGCCTGCGTCGCGGCCAGCGACACCACCGCGTCGTTGCCCTCGGCGCGGCACTGAACCTGGTTGGTCAGCGCCTCGAGCACGGCGGCGGCCTCATCGACCTTGCGAAAGCGCTCCGCCATGCCCTCCGCCGAGCCGAGCGTGAGGCGAAGAAACTGCTGGCTCTGGCGCGCGTTGCGGAGGGCCTCCTGCACGTCGCCGCGGCGCTGCTGCACCACGAGCTCGAGGGCGCGCGCGAGCGACGTGGCGTTGGCGGCCGCGGGCTCTTCGACGCGCACCATCGCCGTGAGCCCGCCGTTCACAACAGCGAGCGAGGCGCCGCCCGTGCGAGCCTGACGCAGCAGCGCGAGGTCGGGCGCCTGCGGGTTGGCGCGCACGAGGTCGTCGATCATGCCGTCGACCGTGCGCTGTTGCCGCGAGCGGAGCTCCGCGAGGTCGGCGGCGCCGCCCAGAAAAACACCCGCCCCGAGCCGCGTCACCATCGAAGAGAGGGGCGCGTCAGCGGCGAGCGCCGGCGAGTCGCCGTCGAGCACCGCGAGCGCCCGCTGCGTGTACGACGACTCCGAGACCATGACGGTGTTGGGCATCAGGGTGAACTGTGTGGAGCGCGGCGTCGGCTGCTCGCCCTCGCGGAGGGGCGTGAGCACCGCGTGACGCCCCACCTGCGTAGAGGCCAGCGTGCGGTGCTCGCGCGTGGCGAGGTACCGCAGGCAGCGCTCGGCCTCGGCCTGCGTGAAGGTGCCGTCGACGAAGCCCGCGATGGCGCTCTGGTCGCGGCCTTCTACCACCGAGCGCTCGATGCCCACGGTGATGGTGTCGGCCTTCGCCCACGGGTCGAAGCCGCAGTTCTGCGTCACCTCTTGGTACCGCTGCCCGAACTCGCGCTGGGCCTCCGAGGCGTCGGCGGCGGGGCGCGCGAGGAGGTCGTGCAGACGCGTCGCCGGCTGCCATGCGCGCACGTTCCGGAAGTCGGCGATGACCACGCCCGCGGCGTCGCGCGAGATGCGACCCGCCACGCCGGCGCCCGCCCTGGGACGCTTCAAGATCTTCCACGCCGCGAAGGCGACCAGCGCCCCGCACGCGACGACCACGAGCCCGATCACACCGAAGAGTGCCTTGTTCTTCACGTTGCCGTGACGCTCCTATCCGACGCCGCCCGGCGCGGCGCGCGGATCCTACACACACAACCCGGCGCACACCAGCAGCGCTACCGCGGCCTCGCGTGGAGGGCCGCGACCGCGTCGAGGTCGAAGCCCGTCGACGGCTCCGCGACGCCCTGCGTGCGAAGATCGCGAACGCGAACGTAACGGGCCCGCGCCACGCCGACGCGCGCGAGGTCGAAGAGGTCGCCCCCCGACACGCGCGGATCGGTCGCGCAGAAGCCGCTCTCCGGCGCGCTGTACACGGGGCTCCAGCCCGCGCAGCCCGTGTGAGGCCGTGGCCCCCGCGGGTCGCACGCGAAGGTCGTCCAGGTGACGCCGTCAAGGCTCACCGACACCTCGCCGAACTCCTCCCAGTAGCGCTCGCGCGCGCCCGGCACCTGAAAGGGGTTTTCGAAGACCGCAAGGTCGTCGCCGGGGCCGTCAACGATGTCCACATCGAAGCCCACGACGATCTCGCCGCCCGCGCCGAGTGACACCACATCGGTGCCCCCGCGGAGGTCCCCCGCGCCCTGCGGCGGTCCGAGCACCACGCCCGGCAACGCATCGGCGCCGAAGGTCGCTCCGGGGCCCGGCGTGAACGAAACGAGCGTAGACGCATAATGTCCACCCGTCGCGCGACCGTCTGCGAGGGTGAGCACGTCGCCCTCGTCGCATCCTGCCTCGGCGTCGTGGTCGACGCGCGCGTCCCCGTCGTCGGAGGGCGGCGCACCGCACCCCGAGGCGATCGACACGGCGACGATCCACGCGCACACGCGCGTGGAGAGGCTCACGGCACGAACGCGATCCCCGCCGGGGGGTATGTCCCCGACGAAAGCGGCGCCGTGGTGACTTCCATCCCGAGCGGATTGAACACGCGAGCGCCCGCGCGCCCCGTCGTTCGATCGAGCACCCACACGTTGCCGCTCGGGTCGCGCGCGATCGCGCCGATCGAGCCCGTCGACACGATGGTGGCGCCGATGCGGGAGCCCATCGGGGCGTCGAGATTGAGCTCTACCACGCGCTCGCTCGCGGCGCCGCCGGCCACGAGCTGCGTCACCACCACCCACGCGCGCGCCTCGTCGAGCATCACGAGGCCCTTGATGTCGCCGCCGAGCTGCGCCTCCGTCACGAGAAAGCCCGACGGGCGATACGTCACCGGGTCGATCATCTCGACGCCGCCGTCGAGCATCTGCGGCGGGGTGAACACCACCACGCCGGACTCGACCACCACGAGGCGACCGCCGCGGGTAACATCCATCGCGACGGGGTTGCGCCCCGTGAGGCGCACGGCGTCGAACGCGGGGGTCGAGCCGTCGATGTCGAGCAGCGTGTCCGTCGCCGGGTCGATCACCGCGAGCGTGCCGTTGGTCACCGGCGTGAACGCGTTGAGGTTCTGCAGCGCGACGAACACGTGGCGGCCCGCGCGCACGATCGCCGTCGGCTCCGGCGACCCCGAGGCGTCGCGGTCGTCGGGCGAGCGCACGGGCGAAAGGTCGATGCTTCGAAGCACGGCCTCGGCGCCGTCGCGCGAAGGGTCCACCACGGCGATGCGAGGGAGCGCGTACTGCACCACGTAGGCCTTGTTCGGCGCGTACGTGTACACATCGTACGGGTTGGCCTGGTAGCGCGCGCCCGCGTCGCTCCCCGTGCGCAGCGGGATGCGCCGCGCAACGTTGGGGAGGTCCGTCGGGTCGAGCACGGCGAGCACGTCGTTGCCGCGGAGCAGGTTGTAGATCACGCAGCCGCTCTGCACGGGAACGTGATCTTGATCGGGCGCCATCACCGAACTTGGCGCGAGCGACGGCGTCGGCGCGAAGCGGCCCAACGCGTATCCGCCGCTCACGAAGTTGCTCGTCGTGACGAGCACGCGATCGAGCGCGCACGCAGGCGCGGCCGCATCGGGCGCGTCGTCGGCGTCGGCAGCGCTGTCTTTTGGGGCGTCGAGGGCCGCGTCGTCGGCGTCGGCCGCGTCGAGGTCTGCGTCGAGGGGCGAAGCGACGTCGGCGCCCGCGTCGACCACGTCGAGAGGGTTCTTGGGCACATCGACGACGCCGAGATCGTCGGTCGCCGGGCGAAGCGCCGCGTCGTCGAAGCAGCCCGCGCTCAGCGCGGCCACCGTCAGGGTGAAGAGTGATGCACGAGAGGCCATGAGAGAGGCTGGTTCCGTCCGCGCGCACCCGCGCGGTGTTGGAAGTACGACCCGACGCGCCTGTCGGGCGCCGGGCGTTGCAACCTACAGCGTGGTCTCCTGGCTCCCAGATCAGCCTCCCGCGGCGCCTTCCCCGTGAAGGTGGCATCGTGCCGCGTTCGTCCCTGGATACAGTGGCGGGGGCCGCGCCGGCGTCGCACCGGACTTCCCGTGAGCTGTTGTCGCGAATCGATGGAAACGCACCAGGGAGCCCCACCGGGCGCTCTCTGAAGCGGCGCGACCGTACGCGAACCCTCTCGCGACGGTCAAGCGCCCGGGATGCCCCAGCGCGCGAACACTGAAGGGTCGTGCGCCGCGAGAAAGTTGGCGTACTTGAAGTGCTCGTCGCGGCCCGGGTTGTAGGCGAAGGGCACCACGCGGTCGGGCATCATGCGGTACACGGTGAAGCCATGCGCGGCGAAGAGCGCGCAGGCCTCGCGGAGGCGCGCTCCCGCGTCGAGCCACGTGCCGCCGTACTCGAACTGGACGCAGTCTACGCGGCGCTGGCTCAGCGTCTCGCGCAGGCCGCGCAGCACCGGGAGCTCGTACCCCTCGGTGTCGACCTTGATGAAGTCCACGCGGTCGAGGCCGAGCTCGGCGCGCACGGCGTCGAGGGGCCGCACGCGCACGGGCACCACGCGGTCGGGGCCTTGCGCGGCGCTCGGGTCGCGCGACACAAACGACGAGAGCACCGAGCCGCGGCCCTGGTCGTGGAAGGCGATCTCGCCCTCTTCGGCGCCTGCTCCCATCGCGTGGAGGGTCACGCCGGGCAGCGTGCCCACGCGCTCGCGGAGCATCTCGAAGGTCGACGGCGACGCCTCGAAGCTGTGCACCGCGCACGCGGGGTTGTAGCCCACCACGTCGCGCGCCCAGTCGCCCATGTTGGCGCCCACGTCGAAGGCGACGCGCCAGTGCGGCGCTCCCTTGCGCATCACGAAGCCCTCGCCGTTCGAGGCGAAGTCGCAGTTGTTCAGGTTGTCGGCGATGTCGGTGTAGCGCGTGAGGCGCCCCGCGAGCCATCGCAGCGGAGAGTCGAGCGGCGTGCGCGCGATGCGTGAGGCGACTTCGAACAGCATTCCCATTGCGTTGATCCTCGTGGCCCCGGAGTTCACGCCTTGTCGGGGTCGTCATCGTCGCCCGCGTCGACGGAAGCGTCGGCGCCGACGGGCTGCGGCGGAAGCGTGACCGGCTCGCCCGACACCTCGCGGATCGCGGGGGCGTCGGAGGGCGCCGAGCGCGTGAGCCTGAGCGCGCGCGTGGCGGTGATCTCTGCGCTGTCGGTCACGTCGTCGAGGTCGAAGCGAGCCGTCACCCGCCGCGCGAGGTCCGGCTCGGGAGCGTGCAGCGTCGCGTCCATCGGGCGCAGACCCGCCCGCGACCCGGGGAGCACCACCGGCGGGCTGTTCTCCCAGTCGTGACGCACGACCACGTCTCGCACGCCGTCGCCGCTCACGTCGAGCACCTCGATGTCGACGGGCCAGCGGCCCACCGCGAGGCGACCACGCCGCGCCCACGAGCGCCCGCTCCGCACGAACCACGCGAGGTCGCCCTGCGGCAGCGTTGCCTGGTAGGGGTTGCCGGTGTGCGCCACGAGGAGCTCGTCGCGGCCATCGCCCGTCACATCGCCCACGGCCACGGCCCCGCATCCGTCGAGCCTGTCGAGCTCCACGAGTCCGCCGAAGCGACCGTCGCCGCGGTTCACCACGTAGCGCGTGACCCCGCCGCGGCCGCCGCCGCGCTCGCTCGTATAGTGCTCGCAGACCACCACGTCGCGCCGACCGTCGCCGTCCATGTCGTACACCGCGGGGCTTCCGAGGCCAGCCTCGAGCCCCCGCGGCGCGACCGGGACGAAGCGGAGCCGCTCGCGCAAATGACCTTCGCTGAGCGCGAATACGTGCACACTCTCGACGCAGTAGAGCACCACCTCGTCGCGCGCGTCGCCCTCGAGGTCGGCCGCGATCACCCCACGCGGGAAGTCACACGGCGACACCAGCGCGAGCGTGTGCTCGTCCTCGTCGCCGGGCTGTGCGCCCGCATGCAGAGGAGCCGCGACGGCGTCGACGGCCTCGGTCACGCCCGCTTCGGCCGCCCCGGCGCCGGTCACGTCTGCGTGAGGCACATCGGCCATCGAACGCACGACCTCGGGCGCGTCGTCGGCGACGTCGCGCGCGGACACGACGCCCGCGTCGCGCACGCCCGCGTCGCGCACGCCCGCGTCGCGCACGCCCGCATCGGTCGCGGCGCTGACGTCGAGCGCGCGGCCCACGAGCCGCGCCGCACCCAGGGGGAGCGCCCCCGCGTGCGGGTAGCGCGCGCCGACGCCGCGCAGGGCCTGCGACACCGGCCCGCGCGCGCTCAGCGGGAGTGCGCCGAGGGTGATCAGCGCGCAGAGGCCCACGACGCCCGGGAGCACGCGCGCGAAGGTCGTCGCAGGGTCGAGCCGACGAAACGCGGGCGTGAGCATCTGCGTGAGCGCGACGGGGGCGAACACGCTGGTGAGCATCACCGCCGCCACCGCCGCGGCGCGTGAGAGCGCGTGCTCGATCACGAGAAACACCAGCAGCGCGGCGAGCACGTAGAGCGCCGCGCCGACCACGACCTTCAGCGCCGCCCACAGCCATCCCGACACCTTCGCGGCGGCGGGCGCGGTGGTGTTACGAGGCGGCGGTGTCGTGTTGCCGGGCGGCATCGGCCCGCATGGAGTCTCAGACGGCCCCAAAGGTCAAGGGCGTCGCTGCGGGGAGGCGAAGGTCAGCGGGCGCCGCATGCGAGCCACTCGCCCAATTGGAGTCGCTCGGCGTTGGAGGGCTGCGGGGTCCCCTCGGGCATCGCGGTGTTGGTCGCCGAAGGGCCCGCCGCCGCGGCGTTGTCGATCGCCGTGGAGTTGGCGCGAATGGTGGCGAGCGAGTTGAGCGTCGGCCCCTCGCGCGACGTGTGACAGCGGTCACAGTAGCTCGCGAAGAACTGCCGACCGAAGTTGTCGTACGTGAGCGTGCTCGTGGTCGGGCACGTCGCCCCCGAGCCGCCGCTGTTGCACCCGAAGAGCGCGCGAAGACCGATCGCCAGCAACCGTCGCATGAAGCACCTCTGCGCGTTGTCGAACCGTCGCCGCATGGTCGTGCGCCGCGGGCTCGAACCTTCATGAAAAGTCATACACCCGCGAAACGTCGTATCGTCACGGGTCATGTCGCTCTCGGTCCGGGTCGTCGGCGTCGGTGACGCGTTCACGGCGCGCTACTACAACGCGTGCTTGCTCATCGAGGCCGACGACACGCGGGTGCTCGTCGACGCGCCGCCCGCGCTGGCCCGCGCGCTCGGCGCCCTCGGGTCCCGCGGCGGCCCCGCGCTGGGCCTCGACGACATCGACCACGTGCTCATCACGCACCTCCACGGCGACCACGTGGGCGGCCTCGAGCAGCTCCTGTTCTGGCGCCGCTTCGTCACGCGACGTCGGTGCGCCTTGCACGCGATCCCCGAGGTGCTCGCTGGCCTTTGGTGCGAGCGCCTCCGCGGCGGGATGAGCGTGCTGATGGACGCCGACGGCGCGAAGCACCCCCTCACGCTCGACGAATACGCCGACGTGCGCCCGATGCCCGCCGACGCGCGCGCGCCCTTCACGCTCGGCGCGCTCACCGTCGCGTGGCGCCCCACCGTCCATCACATTCCCACCTCCGCGCTGCGCTTCTCGCACGGGGGCACGTCGTTCGGGTAC
>CANMAT010000113.1 GCA_947494865.1 Deltaproteobacteria bacterium | reverse complement strand
TCGGCGTGGCCGCCGTGGCCGCCGTGGCCGCCATGGTCGCCGCCAGAGGGGGGCGCGTGCTGCGCGAACACGACGACGGGGGCAGCGATCGCCAGCACGAGAAAGAACACCTTGACCGCAGTCTTCATCAGGAACTCCAGTGCACTGACCGTTCGGGCGCGATTGCCGCGAACAGCGCGCACGGTATCAACACCCTTTGCCGCCGCAACATTCAGAATTGATGGTCGCAGCGAATTTCCGATTTTCTCGAAATCGGACACGGTGAGAAGGCAACTGTGTCGTGCGTGCGCGCCCTTCGCGCGATTGTTGTTGCGCGTCAGGGGCAACGAACGGGGCGCGCGGTGGGGAGTGTGATCCGCGGGTGTGCGGCGTCGAACCATCGCGGGTCGGTGCCGCGGAGTGGCCCCGCGGCGGCGAGGGCGCGGGCCACGGCGTCGCGCAGCGTGGGTGAGGCCACGATGGCGTCGTCGGTGAGAGGTTCGGCGAGGTGTCGCGCGAAGGATCCCTGGGCGAGGTAGTCGTTGGTGACCACGGTGACGGTCTCGTCGTCGGCCACGGGGCGGCCGTCGTCGCGGGTGACGCGCGCGGTGGCGCGGTCGCCCTCGCACTGGACGACCACGCGGGCGCCCGCGATGCCCAGGGTGCCGCTGTCTTCGCGCGCGTTGCGGGCGAGGAGCTCGCGCAGCGCGGCGCCGCGCAGGTGCACGGTGACGAGGCGGTTGTCGAAGGGGAGCACGGTGTAGAGCCGCCCGTAGTCGAGCGCGCCGACGGGGAGGTCGGTGCGCACGCCGCCGGCGTTCATGAGGGCGACGTCGGCGCCGGGCGAGGCCGCGCGCATCATGTCGGCGACGAGGTTGGTGAGCGCCGACTCGTCGCGGTAGCGCGTGGTGACGGGCTCGAGCACGGTGACCCCGAGGGGCCGCTCGCGGGCGGAGCGCGCGGCCTCGATGGCGGGCGCCACGGCGTCGCGCACGGCGCCGTCGGGCGTGACGGCAGCGCCCTCGTAGGCGTCGGGCTCGCAGCGCGCGGGGTCGGGCTCGTCGCGGCTCGCGCGGCCGCAGACGTTGTGCGGCGCGAAGAGGCGGCGCCCGAGCACGCGGCCCGTGGAGGCGTCTACGGTGAGGTCGATGCGCCCGAAGGCCTGCCCGTTGGCGAAGGACTCGAGCACGGGGATGCCGTTGACGACGTGGGCCACGCCGCGGTGCGTGTGGCCCGCGACGATGGCGTCGACGGCGCCCGCGGGGAGCGCGCGCGCGACCTGAAAGATCTCCTCGTCGGCGTCGCAGGTGCTGAGGTCGTCGGGGTCGTTGAAGCGGCGGCACGACCCGCCCGCGTGGGCGAGCACGACGACCACGGCGGCGCCCTCGCGGCGGAGCTCGTCGGCGCGCGCGCGGATGGTGTCGGCCAGCGGGCGCATGGCGAGGCCGCGGAAGTTCACCGACAGCGTGGTGCGCGGCGTCGACTCGGTGGACACGCCCAGGAGGCCCACGCGCACGCCCGCGGCGGTGACCATGAGGGTGGGGCGCACGTTCTCCCACGCGACGGGGTTGTGGCTCGCGGCGTCGACGATGTTGGCTGCGAGGAGGGGGAAGCGCGCCTCGCGGGCCCGGGCGCGCAGGGCGCCGTGCTGATCTTCGTCGGGCGTGCGCGCGAAGGAGCCTTCGCCCGCGGGGCCGTAGTCGAACTCGTGGTTGCCGAGGGTGGCGGCGGTGTACCCGAGGGCGTTGTAGGCGCGCACGACCGAGGCGCCCTCTTCGAGGTTCGACTCGAGGGTGCCTTGAAACATGTCGCCGCCGTCGAGGAGCAGCACCGCGCCGTCGCTCTCTCGCGCGCGGCGCAGGTTGGCGACGTGGCCCGCGAGCCAGGGGAGCATCGCGACGCGGCCGTGGAGGTCGTTGGTGCCTACGATCGAGAGCACCACGCGGCGGTGGGAGCTTACGTTCTGCCGCGACGCGCAGGCCGCCGCGAGGCCGAGGAGCAGGAGGAGTCTTCGCACGGCCGCGGAGGGTATCTCAACCCTCGCCCGCGATGGGAGCGCGCGCGGGCGGTGTTCGCCGCGGGCGCAGAGTGGGGTATACGAGGCGCGCACCGATGACACACGATGCGCGCACAGGGACGCTCTCTCACCTCGACTGGCTCGAGTCCGAGGCCATTCACATCATGCGCGAGGTGGCGGGGCAGTGCGCCAACCCCGTGCTTCTCTTCTCCGGCGGCAAAGACTCGATCTGCCTCTTGAGGCTCGCCGAGAAGGCCTTTCGCCCGGGGCGCTTTCCGTTTCCGTTGATGCACATCGACACGGGGCACAACTACGGTGAGGTGACGGCGTTTCGCGACCAGCGCGCCGCCGAGCTGGGCGAGCGGCTCATCGTGCGGTCGGTCGAAGACTCGATGCGCCGGGGCACGGTGGTGCTCAAGGCGCCGGGCGAGTCGCGCAACAAGCATCAGTCGGTGACGCTGCTCGAGGCCATCGAGGAGTTCGGCTTCGACTGCTGCATCGGCGGCGCGCGCCGCGACGAGGAGAAGGCCCGCGCCAAGGAGCGCGTGATGAGCTTCCGCGACGAGTTCGGCCAGTGGGACCCGAAGAACCAGCGCCCCGAGCTGTGGAACCTCTTCAACGCCCGCACCTTCAAGGGCGAGAACATCCGGGCCTTCCCCATCTCGAACTGGACCGAGCTCGACGTGTGGCAATACATCGCGCGCGAGGGGCTCGCGCTGCCGTCGATCTACTTCGCGCACACGCGCCCCGTGGTGCGCCGCGGGGGCGCGCTGGTGCCCGTGACGCCGCTCACGCCGCCGCGCGCCGACGACGTGGTCGAAGAGATCATGGTGCGCTTTCGCACGGTGGGCGACATCACCTGCACGGCGCCCGTCGAGAGCGACGCCGACACCGTGGCCAAGATCGTGGCCGAGACCGCGGGCACCACGGTGACCGAGCGCGGCGCCACGCGCCTCGACGACCAGACCTCCGAGGCCTCGATGGAGCAGCGCAAGAAGGAAGGGTACTTCTGAGATGACCTCGCACGCGCCCACCGAAGACCGCGGCCTCCTGCGCTTCACCACCTGCGGCAGCGTCGACGACGGCAAGAGCACGCTCATCGGGCGGCTGCTCTTCGACACGCGCTCCATCCTCGTCGACACGCTGCGCGCGATCGAGCGCACCTCGGCGAAGCGCGGCCTCGGCGCCGTCGACCTCTCGCTGCTCACCGACGGCCTGCAGGCCGAGCGCGAGCAGGGCATCACCATCGACGTGGCGTACCGCTACTTCTCCACGGGCACGCGCAAGTACATCATCGCCGACGCGCCGGGCCACGAGCAGTACACGCGCAACATGGTGACGGCGGCCTCGACGGCGAGCCTCGCCATCATTCTCATCGACGCGCGCAAGGGCGTGCTCACGCAGACGCGGCGGCACTCGCACATCGCGCGGCTCATGGGCATTGCGCACGTCGTGGTGGCCGTAAACAAGATGGACCTCGTGGGCTTCGACCGCGCGGTGTTCGAACGCATCGCGGGCGAGTACGCGGCCTTCGCGGCGCCGCTGGGGCTGCGCGACGTCACGTTCATTCCGATGTCGGCGCTCGAGGGCGACATGGTGGTCGACCGCGGTACTTCGATGCCCTGGTACGAAGGTCCTACGCTGCTCGAGGTGCTCGAGGCTGCGCCTGCTGAGCACGCGGAGCGCAGCGCGCGCCTTCGCTTCCCGGTGCAGTACGTGTGCAGGGTGCACGACGAGGGCCTCGGCGGAGAGGGCGCCGCGCGCGACGACGGCCGCGCGGGCGCGGGCTTCCGCGGCTTCATGGGGCGCGTCGAGTCGGGCGCGGTGTCGCCGGGCGACGCGGTGGTGGTGCTCCCCTCGGGGCGCGAGACGCGCGTGCGCGACGTGCAGATCAACGGCGTCTCGCTCGCGCGCGCCGAGCCCGAGCAGTCGGTGACGCTGCTCCTCGACGACGAGATCGACATCTCGCGCGGCGACATGATCGTGCGGCGCGGCGACGGCGCCGAAGGTCGCAAGCAGATCGAGGCGATGGTGTGCTGGCTCGCCGAGGCGCCGCTCGACCGCGCGCGCAAATACCTGGTGCGCCACACGACGCGCGAGACGAAGGCCGCCGTGGCGAGCATCGCGTACCGCATCGACATCAACACCTCGGCCGAGGTGCCCGCGACGGAGCTGCGCGTGAACGACATCGCGCGCGTGACCTTCAAGCTCGCGCAGCCGGTGTTCTGCGACCCCTACGAGGAGAACCGCGCGACGGGCGCGTTCATCGTGATCGACGAGAGCACCAACAACACCGTGGGCGCGGGGATGATTCTCTAGCGCTCGGAGCGCCCGCCGCAGGAGGCGCACTGCACCTCGTAGTCGGGCATGGGGTTGCGGCAGTACTCGCAGAGCTTCTGCCCCGGCAGCGTGGTGGGGTTGAGCGTGGTGAGCAGCGGCCCCGCCTCGCCGCCGTTGGCGGGCTGCGGAAAGCCCACCTCGACGCCCGCGAGGGAGCCGCGGGGGAGGCCCATGAGCGTCTGCAGGAGCCCCGCCACGGCCGTGCCGTTGGAGTAGTCGATGGGCGTCGTCATGGGCACGTTGAGGCGCAGGCGGAGGTGAATCACCGTGCCGTCTTCGTCGGCGTTGACGGGGAGGCGCACGTGCGAGAGTGCCATCTCGGGCGCGCCCCACACGTACGCGTGGGTGGCCACGCCGACGCCGCGCGCGAGGGCGCGGCAGGCCTCGCGGCACTGGTCTTCGGGGGCGAAGGAAGAGCCCTTCACGCCCTCGACGGCGGCGCGCATCGCGGGGCCGAAGTCGCTGTTGAACCGAAGCACGAGGTCGACCACGCGCGCGGGCTGCCAGTTGCTCATGGTGTTGCGCTCTCTACAACGTGTGGGGTCTAAGCTGAGGCGGGAAACCAAACCCGGAGTACGGTGCGCGTGCCGTCGCGCGAGGTCTCGATGGTGCCATCGAAGGCGCGGCTCACGAGGCCGATGAGGTAGAGCCCGAGGCCCCGCGAGTAGCGCCCCTCGGGCTGAAATTTGATGGCCACCTGGGCCTCGCGCGTGAAGTGCTGCGCGTAGGCGCCGAAGGCCGGCCCCTGGTCGATGACGGCCACCGCGGAGCGGCCCGCCTCGCGGTCGACGCGCACCGTCACCGAGTTGCGCCGCCGCGAGTGATGGAGCGCGTTGGTGACCATGTTTTGAATCATGAGCTCGAGGAGCTGCGGGTCGGCCATGACGCGCGCGCTGTCGCCGGCCTCGAGGGCGAGCACCACGTCGGCGCCGGCCGCGGAGGGCGCGCAGCGCGCGACGGCGGACTCGGCGGCCGCGAGGAGCGACACGGCCGAGCGCGGCGTCGCGGCGCCCGACGGGGCCTCGAGGCGCGCGATGGCCACGGTGTTTTCGATGAGGCGCAGGAGCACGTCGGCCGACGAGCGGATGTCGGCCACGGTCTCGCGCATCTCCTGCTCCGAGGGGTGAAACGGGTCGTCGAGGAACGACGCGTTCGCGATGATCGCCTGGAGCGGGTTGCGCAGGTCGTGGGCGACGAGCTGCGCGAGGTCTTCATGCAAGTGGAGCCAGTCGGCGAGCGATGGGTCGGCGGAGGGGTCGTTCATGGCGGTGCCGCGAAACTACGGCAGCGAAGGCGCGCAACGCAATCTCACGCAATGTCACGCCGAACGAAAGAACGGGTTGAAGCGCCGCTCGCGCGCCACCGAGGTTGCGCGATCGTGCCCGGGAATTACGACGGTCTCGTCGGGGAGCACCAGGAGGCGCTCGCGGATGGAACGAAGAATCTGCGCGTGGTCGCCGCCCCAGAGGTCGGTGCGCCCGATGCTGCCTGCGAAGAGGGTGTCGCCCGAGAAGAGCAGCTCGCTCGCGTCGGCCTTGCAGCGGAAGCACACGCTCCCGGGGGTGTGCCCCGGCGTGTGGAGCACCTCGAGCGCGATGCGCCCCGCGGTGACCACGTCGCCGTCGCGGAGGAAGGCGTCGAGCTCGGCGGCCGGCGGCGCCCCGATGCCCAGCATCTGGCCCTGGACGGGAAGCATTTCGTAGAGGAAGAGGTCGCCCTCGTGGATGCGCGCGGGGGCGCCCGTGGCGCGCTGCACGGCCGCCGTGGCGCCCACGTGGTCGATGTGCGTATGCGTATGAACGATGGCTTTGACCGTGAGGCCCTGCGCCGTGAGCCGACGCAAGATGCCCGCGGCGTCGCCGCCGGGGTCGATCACGATGGCCTCGTGCGCCTCGTCGTCGCGCAGCACGGAGCAGTTGCACCCGAGGGGCGGCACCGGAAAGGTTTCGACCTGAATCATGGTAGGGGCTGAGCTATACCGCGGCTCCACAGGAGAGGTGCCATGAACGAGCGAGACAAGGGCGTGATCGATGGGGCCGCCGTGCGCGAAGAGGCCGTGCGCCACGGCGACGCGCTGCGCGAGCGCGCGGTGGCGCACGCCGCGGCCGTGATGGCGCGCGTGAGCGGGACGGCCCCGGCGGGCGAGGCCGTGAAGGCCCCGGAGACGCCGGTGTCGGAGGCGCTGCAGACTGTAGAGGGAGCGTCGCGGGAGGGGGCGACCGCGGTCGATGCGGCGCCCGTGCAGACCGAGACCGCCTCGGTCTGAGAACCGATCGGGGCGAAGCTGCGCTCAGCCCTTCTTCGCCGACTTCGCCGCGGGCTTCGCGGCGACTTCATCTTCACCCACGTCGATGTCTTCGAGCGAGATCTTGCCCGCGCGGACGCCCGTTGCGACCGCGGGCTCGGGCTGCTCGCCGCCGTCGTCGAGCTCGACGAAGGTCGCGTACAGCATCGCCAGGAGCGGCGCGAACACGAGCGGCTGCTGCGCGAGGTGCGCGCCCTGGGCGCCCGGCACGGGGAGCCCGACCTTGATGAACGCGTTGGCGAGCGCGTAGAGGCCCGCGCCGAGGGCGAGGCCGAACACGGCCTTGAGGATGCTCGCGACCCACGCGCCCTGCTGCCACGGCGGGCGCCCCGCGAGCGCGCCCGACAGCGCGCCGACCAGCGCGTAGAGCGGGTAGTTCATGAAGCTGTCGAGCGTCGGGTAGCCGATCACGAAGTGCAGCAGCGCGCCGATCGCGCCGCCGATGAACAACCCCTTGAGCATCCCGAAGAGCAGGCGTTTTCCCATGTGGCGTAACGTCGAAACTGCCACGATGGTGCGCCCACGGCAACCGCCGTTCGCACCTCGCGACAAAGCTATTTTTAATGGGGAAGCGCGGAGCGCGGCGGGGCGTTGTCGGCGCTCAGTACGCGCCCGCGGGGACGAGCTGCAGGGCGAGGTTGCCCGACCCGTCGGGGCCGTCGATGCGGAGCGCGAACATGGGCGCCACCTGGAGGCTCCCGTCGTTGCCGGGGCGCACCTCGCCGAGGCCGACCACGCGGCACTGGCCGTCGCCGAGGCGCGCCGTCTCGATGAGCAGCGGGCGCGCAGCGAGGATGCGCGCGGCCGCGTCTTGCTGGGTGAGCCACTTGTCTTGTGTGGCCGTGCTCGCGAGGCGGGCGAGGGCGATGGGGCCCGTCGGCGCGGCCACCGCGATCATGGCGCCCTCGACGCCCGTCGTGAGGCCTGCGACGAAGGCCTTCGCGCAGGCCTCGACGGCCTCGCCGTACACCACGCGGCCCGCGCGCAGCGAGAGGCCCGCGCTGACGGCCGCGCTCCAGTCGCCGTCGGCGCGCACCGAGAGGGCGTCGCGGCGGGCGCGGGAGAGCTCGTCGCGGTCTTCGATGACCACGGCGCGGTCGTCGTGGGGGAGCGACGCGAGCAGCGCCGAGAGCATCGCGGTGCGGCCCGAGCCGCGCGCGCCGGCGACGATGATGTTGCGCCGCGACGCGAGCGCGTTGATCAGCACGTTGAGCGCCTGCGGCGGGAGGAGGCCGCGCGCCGTGAGGTCGGACAGCGTGGTGGGGCGCGGGTGGCGCTCGAGCTGCACCACCGCGCCGCCGTGCACGAGCGGCGGGAAGAGCGCGAGCACGCGCGTGCCGTCGCCGAGCGCGGCGTGCAGCGAGGGGCGCCCCGCGCGGTCGATGCCGTGCGCGCGCAAGAGGCGCTCGGCGCACTCGGCCGCGGCCGACGGCGACGAGAACCAGTGCGAGCCCGCGGTGTGGGCGCCGCCGCGGAGCGTGGTGACGCGGCCCTGATGGTCGACGGAGGCCGCCTCGATGGCGCCGTCTTCGAGCACGGCTTCGAAGGCTCCGAGGCCCACGAGCTCGGCGAGGGCGTCGCTGGCGAGGCGCTCGTGCGAGGCTCCGGCGGGGAGCTGCGCGAGCGAGCGCGCGGACTGCTCGACCGTGGAGCGCGCGCGCTGGCGGGCGGCGTCGTCGCCGTACGCAGCCTCGACGCCGCGTTGCTTCGCGGTGCGTACGACGTGCGCGAGCGCGTCGGCGTACTCGTTGCCCGAGCGAGCCTCGGGCATGGGCTGCGAGGGCCGCGCGGGGCTCGGCCCGACGGCGGGAGCGGGCGGGGCCGCCGGGGCAGTGGGCGCCATCGAGGTGGGGGGCGCCATCGGCGCAGGCGCGAGCGGCCGCGGGGCGTTGCCCTGCGAGGGCATCGGCGCGGGGCCCGGCGGGGGCGCGAGGGGAGGCATGGGCGCGGGCATCGGAGGCGCGTCCATGGAGGCGATCGCGCGCTGCACGCCGAGGGGCGGCGTCTGCTGCGGCTCGCCGGTGCCGTAGGTCTCGAGCGAGGGAATCGCCTCGCGCTGCGGCTCGGGCGGACCCATGTCCATGCCGGGAGGGGCGCCGAGCGACACGGGGACGAGCTGCGGTCCGCCCATCGGCCCGGAAGAACCATCACCCTGACCGGGCTGGGGCATCGGCCCGCGGTTCATGGGCGCGAGGCCAGGGCCGCTGCTGCGCATGGCCGAGCCGGGGCCGCCCTGCATCGGTCCACCGGGCATCGGTCCCGGTCCGCCCTGCATCGGTCCACCGGGCATCGGTCCCGGTCCGCCCTG
>CANMAT010000112.1 GCA_947494865.1 Deltaproteobacteria bacterium | reverse complement strand
GCCACGATGCGGTCGACGCCGTCGCCGATGCGACGCTGCGCGGCCACCTGCACGGGGTCGCGCTCGGCCACGGTCTCGGCGTGCGCGACGTGGGCCTCGCCCTCGGCCGCGGCGTCTTGATCGACGGCGGGCTCGCGCGGCGGGCGCACCGCGGGGGTGCCCCCGGTCGTGCGCTCGGCGATTGTGGGAGCGCCCGCATCGGGGCACACCGGGCACGCGGCGCACTCGGCGGGCGGCGGGCACTCGGCGGGCGCGGGGACCGGCGGCGGAGCGACGGGAGCCTGCACCGTGACCCGTCGCTCGACCACCGTGGGGCCGCGCAAGAGGAGCCCCAGGTTGCCCAGGAGCGAGAGGCCCGACAGCACGCCCAGCAAGAGGATCGGCGCGCGACCGGGCGGCGGCGTTGACATCAGTCCAGAGTCGTCAGAGTCCATAGGGGGGTGTCTCGCGAGGCTGTCTGTCGGGGGCTACAAAGTGGGCCGCGGGGCACCGCGGGAGGCTGTCAGAGTTCGAGCGTCGAGACGGCGATCTCGGCGACGCGGAGCCGGTCGCGGCGCTCGCAGGGCTCGAAGCGCACGCGCACCGTGAGGCGGCCGTGGCAGTACCAGCGCACCGAGGCGTCGCTGCCGGGCGCGTCGCCCTCGGACTCGTGGGGGCACGTGGCGCCGAAGGCGCGGTCGTAGTCGGCCGCGGGGAGGCACGCCCCCGGCGCGGGCGAGCCTGGAATGAGGTGCAGGGGCCCGCCGTGCGCGGGTTGATCGGCCTGACCGACGGCCACCGGCGCGCCGCTCGTGAGCATCACCCAGCGCCCCGTGATGCGGGCGGGCGACGCGCACGCGGCGACGAGGAGCAGCGAGAGGAGACCCAGACGAGCGGAGGTGCGCACGCACCACAGATCACGCCGGAGCGACGCACGGTCAAGGGTCTTCGAAGCGCGGCGCGGCGAAGGCCCCGCGGCCCTCAAGGCGAAGCCGGGCGCAGGATCGGGCGGAGGTACCCCAGGAGCTTCGCCTCGTCGGCGGGCTGCGCGCGGTAGCCCACGTAGCGGTCGGGACGCAGCACGTACACGCACTCGGTGGCCGCGCCGTAGAGCTTCTCGAGCTCGCCGTCGGGGTCGAGGAGCACGCGCACCCCGTCGGGCACCTCGGCGGGTCGCGCCGCGCGGGGCGTGACCACCAGCGACTCGACGGCGTCGGGGTAGCGCGCGGAGAGCGCGCTCACGATGGAGGCGAAGCGCTGGTATCCCTCGGCGCTGGCGCTGCTGCCGTCGAAGAGGAGGACGCTCCACTTGCGGGCGTCGAGCGCGTCGAGGAGGCCCCGCGTGCCCGCCTCGCCGGCGACGGTGACGCGCCCGTCGCGCGCGCGCTGCCCCGCCGCGATGGCGCTGTCGAACCAGCGCACCGAGGTGATGGTGGGCGTCTCGGCGCCCGCCGCGGTGCCGATGCGCGCCTGCAAGAGGCTCGTGTGATCCTCGCGCACGATGGGACTGCGCTCATAGTCTACGGTGAGCTCGGCGTCCTCGCGCGCGGCGCGCTGCTGCACGAGCTCGAAGCCCGCGAGGAAGCGCGCCAGCTCGTCGCGCGCGCCCTTGAACACCGCGTTCTTGAGCGTGCCCACCCTCGCCGCGACGACGGCGCCGCGGAGCACGGCCTGGCCCGCCGCGTGGCGCTCGTCGTGGTAGCTCTCGAGGAGTCGCATGCGCGCGCGGCCCCGGTGCACCTGCGCGAGCTTCCACGCGAGGTTGTGGGCGTCTTGCATGCCGGTGTTCATCCCCTGCCCCCCGGCGGGGCTGAGAACGTGCGCCGCGTCGCCCGCGAGCATCACCCGGTCGTCGCGGTACTGCGCCACCTGCCTGCAATGGGTGCGAAGGCGCGACGACCACGCCAGGTCGCTCAGCGTCGCCCCGGTGCCTGTGCGCCGCGCGAAGACCGCTTGCACCTCTTCGAGCGTGGGCGCGTCGGCCTTCTCGTCGCCCGCGGGCGACGTCACGATGAGGCGCCAGCGCCCGCCCGGCAGCGGGAAGCACGCGACGAGCCCGTCGTCGGCGAAGTACGCGCTCACGCGGTCGTCGCGCGTGTCCCAGTCGATCTTTACGTCGGCGAGCCAGGCGCGATCTTCGTGGGCGGCGCCTTCGAAGGTCGCGTCGAGCACCCTGCGCACCGCGCTGCGCGCGCCGTCGCAGCCCACGAGCCACGCGGCCCGCGCCGTGACGGTGCCTTCGCCCTTCGCGAGCGTGGCGGTCACCCCGGTGCCGTCTTGCCGAAACGCGGTGAGCTTCGTCGCCCGCTCCACCGCGCCGCCGCGCTCCGAGAGCGCCGCGGTGAGCACCGCCTCGGTGTCGCTCTGGGGCACCGAGAGCACGTACGGGTACGCGGTGTCGAGCTCGTCGAAATCGACGCGCACGATGGCGTTGCCGTTGGACCACATCGTCGCGCCGCGGAGCTTCTGCCCCTTCGCGACGAGCGCGTCGGCGAGCCCGAGGTCGCGCAGCACCTCGAGCGTGCGCGCGTGCACGGCGATGGCCTTCGACCACGGCGACGGCGCGGCGGCCTCGTCGACGAGGCGCACGGTGAGCCCGTGGCGCAGGAGCTCGTTCGCCAGCGTGAGGCCCGTCGGCCCCGCGCCCACCACCAGTACGTCGACCTCGGCGTGCTCGCTCATGGCGCGCGAGAGTGCCCACGCGGCGCCGCGGTGTCAGCCCCGAAGTGTCACCCCTCGGGCGGCGATCGAGGTACCGTCGCGGGCCTATGGACGACTCGACGCGGGGGCTCTACGAGGCCCTGGAGGCGCGCGCGCGCACGGTGCCCGAGGTGATCGCGACGATGGAGGCGATCGCGCGCTGCCTCGACCCCGCCGACGGGGTGGCGTGCTTCAACCGCCTGTACCTCGAGACCACGCGCCAGGTGGGCGCCGCCCTCGACGCCTCGCGCTTCGAAGACGCGGGCTTCATGGAGCGCCTCGACGTGGTGTTCGCGGGCCTGTACTTCGACGCGCTTCGACGCGAGCTGGCCGCGAGGGGCACCGCCCCGCGCGCGTGGGACGCGCTCTTCGAAGCCCGCGCGCGCAGGCCCGTGCACCCGCTGCGCTTCGCCCTCGCGGGCATGAACGCGCACATCAACTACGACCTCGCCCGCGCCCTCGTGCGCGCCGCCGCGGAGCTGGGCGGCGACGTGGCCTCGGACACGCCGCGGCACCGCGATTTTCTCTCGATCAACCGGGTGCTCGCGGACACCGAGGCGACCGTGAAGCGCACCTTCGTGGGGGGCGCGCTCGCGACGCTCGACGACGCGATGGGCCAGGTCGACGACCGCACCGCCATCTGGAGCATCGCCCGCGCCCGCGACGCCGCGTGGACGCAGGGCCTCGTGCTGTGGACGCTGCGCGGCACCGCCCTCGAGGGCGCCTACGCCGCCACCCTCGACCGCTCCGTGGGCCTCGTGGGCCGCGCGCTCCTGGTCTGACCGCCGACGCCCGACGGCGCCGCGGCGGCGCTTGACAGGCTCCGTGCGCGGCGCGATAGATCCATCCGCGCATCGGGATACACGGATATGAACCTCGCCCACTACGTCGGCGCGCTGAACCTCCTCGGCGACGAGAGCCGCCTGCGGCTGTGCGTTCTGCTCCGCGAGCGCGAGCTCGCCGTGACCGACCTGGTGCGGGTGACGGGCATCTCGCAGTCGCGCGTGTCGACGCACCTGGCGCGGCTCCGCGAGGGGGGCTTCGTGCGCGATCGGCGCGAGGGTCAGCACGCGTTCTACGAGCTGTGCCTCGAGGCGCTGCCGGCGGCCGCGCGGGGCGTGCTCGACGAGGCCGCGGCGGGCGACGATGCGACGCTGCAGGCCGACCAGCGGCGCCTGCGCGAGCTCGACGCCGAGCGCCGCGGCGCGCTCCCCGAGGCCTTCGTGGGCGAGATGGAGCGGCACTACTCCCCCGGCCGCACGTGGCAGTCGTTCGCGGCGGGCCTCGCGGGGCTCCTGCGCCTCGGCGACGTGCTCGACGTGGGCTCCGGCGACGGCGCCGCCGCGAGCGCGCTGGTGCCCTACTGCCGCTCGCTCACCTGCGTCGACGCGAGCGCCCGCATGGTCGACGCCGCGCGCGAGCGCCTCGCGCGGCGCCCCCACGTGCGCGCCCTCGTGGCCGACGCGCAGGCGCTCCCCTTCGAGGCGTGCACCTTCGACGTCGTGGTGCTGTTTCACACGCTCACGTATGCCGAGCACCCCGCGAAGGTGCTCGCCGAGTGCGCGCGCGTGCTGCGCCCCGGCGGCCGCGCGGTGCTCCTCTCGCTCGACAAGCACGCCCAGCAGGCGCTCACCGCGCGCTACGGCGAGCGCCACGCGGGCTTCTCGCCGCGCTCGCTCCGCGCGCTCCTCACGCGCGCGGGCCTCGCCGTGGCGGCCTGCGAGGTGGCGTGCCGCGAGGCGCGCAAGCCGCACTTTCAGGTGGTGCTCGCCATCGCCGACAAGCCCGACACCGATTCACCCGAGAGCCACCGATGACACCCATGCACCCGCTCGAGAAGATTCTCCAAGACCGCATCGCGATCATCGACGGCGCGATGGGCACCACCATTCGCACCTACAACATGCGCGAGGCCGACATCCGCGGCGAGCGCTTCGCGGGCTCGAAGAAGGACCTGCTGAACAACGGCGACCTCTTCTCGCTCACGCAGCCCGCGATGATCTGCGACATCCACCGTCGCTTCCTCGAGGCGGGCGCCGACATCATCGAGACGAACACCTTCGGCGCCACGAGCATCACGCAGAGCGAGTTCTTCGTAGACGACCCGCGCGAGCACGGCGGCCGCAAAGACGCGGCCTTCTACCAGAAGATCATCGACGACTCGTTTCTCAACGACCTCGCGTGGGAGATCAACGAGCGGTCGGCGCGCCAGTGCCGCGCGGAGGCCGACCGTGTGGCCAACGCCACGGGCCGCCAGCGCTTCGTGGCGGGCGCCATCGGGCCCCTCACGGTGTCGCTCTCGAACTCGCCCGACGCCGACGACGCGGGCTTTCGCGTGGTCACCTTCGACCAGGTGAAGGCCGCCTACGCGCTCCAAATTCGGGCTCTCATGGCGGGCGGCGTCGACACCCTGCTCGTCGAGACGATCTTCGACTCGCTCAACGCCAAGGCCGCCCTCGTGGCCATTCGCGAGGTGTTCGACCGAGACGGCCGCGAGCTGCCGGTGATGATCTCCGCGGCCGTGGGGCGCGGCGGCGAGACCATGATCTCGGCGCAGACCGTCGGCGCCTTCTGGAACGCCGTGGAGCACGTGCGGCCCCTGTCGATCGGGCTCAACTGCTCGCTCGGCCCCGACCTCATGTACCCGTTTCTCAGCGAGCTCGCCGAGCGCTCGGGCGCGGCCATCTCGGCGTACCCCAACGCGGGCCTGCCCAACCCCCTCTCGGCCACGGGCTTCGACCTCGAGCCCGCCGACATGGGCCGCTACCTCGGCGACTTCGCGAAGGGCGGGCTCATCAACATCGCCGGCGGCTGCTGCGGCAACACCCCCGAGCACATCGCCGCCATCGCGAAGGCCCTCGAGGGCGTCGCGCCGCGCGAGCTGCCGTCGAAGCCTGCGGGCACGCACGCCATCGCCGAGGCGCCGTCGGGCCCCGCGCGCCCGCTGCGCCTCTCGGGGTCGCAGCCGTTCACGCAGCAGCAGGGCGTGTACATGATCATCGGCGAGCGCACCAACGTGGCGGGCTCGCCGAAGTTCGCGAAGCTCGTGAAGGAGGGCAAATACGAGGAGGCCGTGAGCGTCGCGCGGCAGCAGGTCGAGAGCGGCGCCAACGTGATCGACGTGTGCATGGACGAGGGGATGATCGACGGCGTCGCGGCGATGACGCGCTTTCTCCTCCTGCTGGCGAGCGAGCCCGAGGTGGCCAAGGTGCCCTTCATGGTCGACTCGTCGAAGTGGGAGGTGATCGAGGCCGGGCTCAAGTGCCTGCAGGGCAAGGGGATCGTGAACTCGATCTCGCTCAAGGAGGGCGAGGAGGCCTTTCGGGAGAGGGCGCGGACCATTCTCAAGTACGGCGCCGCCGTGGTGGTGATGGCCTTCGACGAGCGCGGCCAGGCGGCCACCTACGACGAGAAGATTCGCATCTGCGAGCGGGCGTACCGCATCCTCGTCGACGCGGTGGGCTTCCCCCCCGAAGACATCATCTTTGACCCCAACGTGCTCACGGTGGCCACGGGCATCGAGGAGCACAACAACTACGCGGTCGACTTCATCGACGCCACGCGGTGGATCAAGGCCAACCTCCCGGGCGCCAAGGTGAGCGGCGGCGTGTCGAACATCTCGTTCAGCTTTCGCGGCAACAACCACGTGCGCGAGGCGATGCACTCGGCGTTTCTCTATCATGCCATTCAAGCCGGCATGGACATGGGCATCGTGAACGCCGGCATGCTCGAGGTGTACGAGGAGATCGCCCCCGAGCTCCGCGGCCTCGTCGAGGACGTGCTGCTCAACCGCAGGCCCGACGCCACGGAGCGCCTCGTCGACTACGGCGAGCGCGCGAAGGCCTCGAGCGCGGGCGCCGCGGTGGCGGAGAAGCGAGAGGAGGAGTGGCGCAAGGGCACCGTCGAGGAGCGCCTCGCGCACGCGCTCGTGAAGGGCATCGACGCGCACATCGACGCCGACACCGAGGAGGCGCGCGCCAAGCTCGGCCGACCGCTGTCGGTGATCGAAGGCCCGCTCATGGACGGCATGAGCGTGGTGGGCGACCTCTTCGGCGCGGGCAAGATGTTTCTCCCGCAGGTGGTGAAGTCAGCGCGCGTGATGAAGAAGGCCGTGGCGTACCTCACGCCCTTCATGGAGGCCGAGAAGGCCGCGATGGCGGCCGCGGGCCAGGCCGTGAAGACGCAGGGCAAGATCGTGCTCGCCACGGTGAAGGGCGACGTGCACGACATCGGCAAGAACATCGTGGGCGTGGTGCTCGCGTGCAACAACTACGAGGTCATCGACATGGGCGTGATGGTGCCCTGCGAGAAGATCCTCGAGCGCGCGCGCACGGAGAAGGCCGACATGATCGGCCTGAGCGGGCTCATCACCCCGTCGCTCGACGAGATGATCCACGTGGCGCGCGAGATGGAGCGCCAGGGCATGAAGCTCCCGCTCCTGATCGGCGGCGCCACCACGAGCCGCGCGCACACGGCGGTGAAGATCGCGCCGCACTACAGCGAGCCCGTGGTGCACGTGCTCGACGCGAGCCGCGCGGTGCCCGTCACCACGAGCCTCCTCAGCGACGACGGGCGCGAGGCCTTCGTGGCGCAGCACCGCGCCGACTACGACGAACTGCGCCGCCGCCACGCGCTGCCGAAGCACAAGCTCGTGCCGCTGGAGGTTGCGCGCGCCAGCCGGGCGCCCGTCGCGTGGCGCGAGGAAGACATCGCCCAGCCGGAGTTTACGGGCGTGCGGGTGTTCGAAGATTTCTCGCTCGCCACGCTGCGCGACTACATCGACTGGACGCCCTTCTTTCACACCTGGGAGCTGCGCGGCGTGTACCCCCGGATCTTCGAGCACGAGACCTACGGCGAGCAGGCGCGGACGCTCTTCGCCGAGGCCAACGCGATGCTCGACACGATCATCGCGGAGAAGCTCCTCACGGCGCGCGGGGTGTACGGCATCTTCGCCGCCAACGCGGTGGGCGACGACGTCGAGCTCTACGCCGACGACGCGCGCGCCACGGTGCGCGAGCGGTTTCACTTCTTGCGCCAGCAGACGGCGCGCGAGAAGCCCGAGGCGCACCTCTCGCTCGCGGACTTCGTAGCGCCGCGCGACACGGGCCTGCGCGACCACCTGGGCGCCTTCGCGGTGACCACGGGCATCGGCCTCAAGGCCCTGTGCGACGGCTTCAAGGCCGTCCACGACGACTACAGCGCCATCATGGCCGAGGCGCTCGCCGACCGCCTCGCCGAGGCCTTCGCCGAGTGCCTCCACAAGATGGCGCGCGACGCCTGGGGCTACGGCCGCGACGAGGGGCTCACCGCGAGCGACCTCATCGCCGAGCGGTACCGCGGCATCCGCCCGGCGGCGGGCTACCCCGCGTGCCCCGACCACACCGAGAAGGGGGCGCTCTGGTCGCTCCTCGACGTGGAGAAGAGCACCGGCATGCTGCTCACCGAGTCGTACGCGATGTGGCCCGGGTCGAGCGTGAGCGGGCTCTACTTCGCGCACCCGCAGGCGAGGTACTTCACCCTCGGCAAGATCGACCGCGACCAGGTGGCCGACTACCACATGCGCAAGCACATGCCCGTGCGCGAGGTGGAGCGCTGGCTCGCCCCGAATCTCAACTACGACCCCGCCACGTGAGGTGAGGCCTCGCGGCGACGGCTACAGCGAGAAGAACTTGCGGATGCGCGCGAGGAGCTGGGTCTCGTCCTCTTCGGCGCCGGGCTCGATGCTGTCGCTCGCGAGGAGTCGTCGCTCCACGTCGCGCTGCCGGTCGACGAGGGCGCGGCTCAGCGTGTCGGCGATGGCGGGCGTCTTCTGCAAGATGCGCTGCAGGCTCTCGTGGGTGATCACCAGGAGCTCGAGGTCGGTCACGGCGGTCACGGTGGCCACGCGGGCCTCCCCCGTCATGGCGCCGCGCTCGCCGAAGAAGTGGCCCGCGTCGAGGCGCCCGAGGGTGATGCTGGCCTCGCCGCGCATGGCCGACAGCTCGACCTCGCCGCGGTCGATCACGTAGAACTCCTTGCCGAACTCGCCGCGTCGGATGATCACCTCGCCGGCGCCGTAGAGGCGCATGCGACACTCCTCGGCGAGGGAGCGCATCTCGGCTTCTGAGAGCGTGGCGAGGAACGACACCTTGCGAATGGAGCGCAGGCGCCGGTCGGTCCACACGGCCACCTCGCGGGCGCGGCGCTCCTCGGAGACCTGCTCGACGAGCACGCGGCGCTGCGTGGCCGGGTGCTCGATGCCCAGGCGCCGAAAGGCGTACCAGATGCGGTCGCGCGCCTCGCCGTCGATGCGGT
>CANMAT010000111.1 GCA_947494865.1 Deltaproteobacteria bacterium | reverse complement strand
TCGTTGATGTCACCGGGGCGCTTGTCGGCGTCTTTGAGGGCGCGGCGGCAGGCCTCGAGCGAGCGCTCGACGAGGTCTTCGATCATCTGCTCGAGCTTCGAGCGCGTGAGGCGGATGTTCATGTGCAGCGGCGTGGCGCCGGCCGCGGTGATGTACGGCAGGTTGACGGTGGTCTCCTGCATCGACGACAGCTCGATCTTGGCCTTCTCCGACGCGTCGCGGATGCGCTGGAGCGCCATCTTGTCTTTCGCGAGGTCGACGCCGTGCTCCTTGCGGAACTCGGCCATGAGGTACTCCATCACGCGGTGGTCGACGTCGTCGCCGCCGAGGTGCGTATCGCCGTTGGTGCTCTTCACCTCGACGAGGTTCTCGCTCACCTCGAGCACCGAGATGTCGAAGGTGCCGCCGCCGAAGTCATAGACCGCGATCAGCTCGTCTTTCTTCTTGTCGAGCCCGTACGCGAGGGCCGCGGCCGTGGGCTCGTTGATGATGCGCCGGACGTTGAGCCCGGCGATCTTGCCCGCGTCCTTGGTGGCCTGGCGCTGCGTGTCGTTGAAGTACGCCGGCACGGTGATCACCGCGTCGGTGACGGTCTCACCGAGGAAGGTCTCCGCGGCCTGCTTCAGCTTGCGGAGCACGTGGGCGCTCACCTCGGGCGGCGACACCTGCTTGCCGCGGATCTCGAAGGCCACGTCGCCGTTCGGACTCCGCACGACCTTGTAGGGGATGCGCCGCGTCTCGTCCTGAACCTCGGACTCCTTGCGGCCCATGAAGCGCTTGGCCGAATAGACCGTGTGCTCGGGGTTGGTGATCGACTGGCGCTTGGCGACGTTGCCCACCAGGATCTCGCCCTTGTCGTCCCACCCGACGATCGACGGCGTGATGCGCGAGCCGTCTTCGTTCACGATCACTTCGGGCTCTTTGCCTTGCATCACCGCGACGACGCTGTTGGTCGTGCCCAGGTCGATGCCAATGACCTTCCCCATACTCAGTATTCTCCTCGTAGTGGCGCCTGTCTGGCGCAGTGGTCCTTCGTTCAGGATCGGGGCGCAACCTAGCCATCGATCACGGTGCGTCAAGAGATATGCCAAGGGCATTTCCCGACGGTGGGAATACCGTGAAAAACCCTTGAATTCTCGATGGATCGTGCGGAGGCGAGAGGGCGGGAGCGGCTACTCGCGGATCATGTCGGAGAGCACCAGGGCCGCGGAGTTGTACGCGGGCGACCCCTGCGGCACGAGGCGCAGGTACTCGACGTAGAGGGCGCGGGCCGCGGGGCGGTTGCGGTTCTCCCGCTCGATGTCGGCGAGGGCGCGCGTCGCTTGCACGTACCACGACGGCAGGGGGTTGAGCCCCGTGCCGCGGGCGCGGGCCTCTTGAAACGCAGCCCTCGCGGGGCCCTCGTCGCCCGCGTCGGAGAGCAGGCGGCCGAGGTTGTAGTACCAGTCGCCGTGGTGGTTGTCGTGCTCGATGGCGAAGCGGTAGAGCCGGATGGACTCCTGCCGCCGGCCGAGGGCGTCGTCGATGTCGGCCCAGGTCGCGTAGGCGGCCCAGAAGCGCGGATCGAGCTGCGTGGCGCGGTTGATGTCGTCGAGCGCGCTGGCCGCGTCGCCGCGGTGCAGGCGGATCTCGGCGCGCACCCAGTACCCGCGCGGGAAGGCCGCGTCGAGCTCGATGGACTGCTCGGCGAGCTGGAGGGCGCGCTGCACGTCGCCCGCGCGGCGGTGGGCCTCGGCGGCGTAGGCCTTGAAGTCGGCGCGCTGCGGGTTGAGCTCGATGGCGCGGTCGAGGTAGTGCACCGCGTCGCCGAAGTTGTCGGCGCCGAGGAGGGCGCGGCCCATGATGTACTGCGCGTCGGCGTTGGTGGGCTGGTCGACCACCACGGAGCGGAGCATCTGGTCGGCGTCGCCGTAGTTGCCGAGCGACACGAGCGTGGCGGCCACGCGGTTGATGAGCTCGACGTTGGTGGGGTCGCGCGCGAGGGCCTCGCGGAAGGTGCTGAGCGCCTGCGGGAGCTCGCCGCGGGCCTCGGCGAGCTGGCCGCGCGCGAGGGCGAGGCCGGGGTAGTTGGGGTCGGCGCGCGTGACGAACTCGAACTCGGTCTGCGCGTCGTTGAGGCGCTGCATGCGGCGCAGCACGTCGCCGAGGGCGTAGTGCGAGCGGATGTCGTTGGGCTCGCGCTGCACGGCCACGCGGAGCTCGGCCTCGGCGCCCGCGAGGTCGCCGCGGGCGAGGCGGCCGTGGGAGAGCGCGCGGTGAATGGCAGCGTTCTCGGGCACGCGGGCGCGGGCCTCGAGGAGCACCTGATCGGCCGCGTCGGGGCGCTGCAGCATGAGCAGGAGCTCGCTGAGCGAGACGTACGCGTCGAGGTTCTCGGGCTGGAGGCGGATGGCCTCGCGGAAGGCCTGCTGGGCGAGGGTGCGCTGGTCGCTCGTGGCCGCCATGGCCTTGCCGAGCCAGTAGTGCAGGCGCCCGTCGTTGGGGTGCTCGCGCACGGCGGGCTCGATGATGGCCTTGGCCTCGGTGGCCTGGTTGAGCGCGAGGCTCGACTGCGCGATGCCGATGACGGCGTCGAGGTTGGCGTGGTCGGCGCTGTAGGCGTTGCGGAAGCGCGCCTGCGCGTCGGCGAAGTTGCCCTGCCGCTGCAGGATGTTGCCGATGCCGACGAGGGCCGACGCCGAGCGCGGGTCGAGCTCGAGGGCGCGCTGGAAGCGGGCCTGCGCGACGCTCACGTGGTCGCGCATGAGCTCGATCTGACCGGCCACCACGCACGCGTCGGCGCGCTCGTTGACCGAGGCGCCGGAGGGGTTGGCGCCCGCGGGGACGGCGCGCGGTCGGCCGGCCTGCGGCGGTCGGCCGTCGTGCACGAGGTCGCGCAGGAGCTCGAGGGCGCGGTCGCGCTCGGGTTCGAAGCGCGCGAGGAGGCGCGCGAGGAGGATGCGGGCGCCCGCGTGGCGCGCCTCGGCGCGGAGCACCTCTTCGGCCTCGCGGCGGGCGGTCTCGTGGTCGCCGCGGGCCTGCGAGGCCAGCGCGAGGAAGTACCGCGAGCGCGGCGACGCGTGGCGCTGGCGGCCCTGCTGCGCGGCGCGGAGCCACTGCTCCTGGTCGTCGAGGCGCTGCGCGGCGAGGGTGGCGAGGTCGCGGCCCAGGGGGTCGAGGCGACCGAGACGCAGGGCCTCGCGGGCGTTGCCGCGCACGAGCGCGTCGGAGGCGCGCGCGAGGTTGAGGTAGCGCATGCCCGGCGGGGCCTCGGTGAGCTGCGTGAGGAGCTGCCGGGCGCGGCCGATGCGCGACGGGTCGGGCCCGAAGCGCGCGGCCACCATGTTGTTGGCGTACACGATGTACGCCTGGAGCTCCTTCACCTGGGGCACGCGCGAGTGGGCCGCGTCGAGGCGCGTGAGCGAGCGCATCGCGCTCTCGTAGGTGTCGTGCTCGAGGGAGCGCTCGACCTGCTGCACGACGCGGTTGGCGACGCCGAGGCGCTCGTCGCCGTGGAGCTGCTCGTCGATCCAGTTCTTGCCGAAGGCGCCGTAGGGCGTGAGGGCCAGCGCGGCGCCGCTGAGGATGACCACCGCGGCCACGCCGAGCGCGCCGTAGCCCAGCCACGCGGCCTTGAAGGGCCGACGGGTGGGGGCCGGCGACGCGTCGACCTTCTTGCCGCCGAAGCGCGCGCCCTTGTCAGCGGCGCGGCTCGTGGGTTCGAACTCCGACGCGGCGTTGAAGGGCGGGATGAGCGAGCTCGACGAGGGCGGGCCCAGGAGCTCGTCGGCGAGGGATGCGGGCTCCATGGAGCGCGACGGCGGCGGATACGCGCTCTGCACCGAGGCGTCGAAGGGGTTCTCGAGGGGCGGGAGCGACGGGTCGTGGAGGGCGGGCGGCGCCTCGCTCGGGTGCACGAACCCGAACGACGGGGGCATCGACCCGCGGTCCATCGGGCCGAGGTCGAGCTCGCCGAAGCCCGCGCCCGGCGACGGCACCGGCGGGGTCGACGAGACGCCCCGCTCGAACTCGGGGAACTCGGGCGCCACAGGAAACTGCGAGATGGGGAGCCCCGACAGCGCGGGCGGCGGTTCGGATGCGATGGCGGCCTTACGAGCGACGATCCCCTCGGGGTCGAGCTCGGAGCGGCGCGTGGGCTTGGGGCTGCGCGCGCTCGCGGGGAGCGCGACGCCGCCCGACAGCACCGGGAGGTCTTCGGTGTTCGACGAGATGGTGAAGGCCTTGCGCTCGAGGCCGATGCGCCCGATTCGCGCGCCCTTGTCAGCGTTCATCGAGGGCGAGGTGACCACCGGGGGGAGCGGGTCGGGCTCGACCGCGGGGAGCGACGCGCCGAAGAGCGACAGGTCGAACGCCGAGGGCAGCGCCTCGGAGCTCACCGGCAGGTCGACGGGGATCGGGAGGTTGTCGCCCGCCACCGCGGGGAGGCCCGCGCTCACCGCAGGGAGGCCCGCATTCACCGCAGGGAGGCCCGCGCTCACCGCGGGCAGCGCCGCAGCCGCGGGCGTCGGGAGGTTGTCGACCGCGAGGGGGAGGTCGGCCTCTTCGATCTCGAAATCGTCGACGGCCGCGGGGGCGCCCCGCGCGGCGGGCGCGGCGCCGTACTCGGGCGTCGGGGCTCTCTTCTGGGGATAACCCACGGCGGTGGGCATCGCGTTGTCGTGCAGGGCGGGCGGCGGCGCGCTCTGCGGTGACTGGGTCGAGAAGCCGGGCATCGCGCGCGGCGCGGGCGGAGGCTCGGAGCTCCCGAAATCGATCACCGCGGGGAGCTCGGCGCGCTCGGCCACGACGGGGAGGTCGATCGAGGGCTCGGCCAGCGCGGGGAGGTCGAGCGCGAAGTCGCGCGTCGCCGGCAGGTCTACGAGATCCTTCGGCATCGGAAGCGCCGCGTTGGGGTCGAGCGGCAGCGGCAGGTCGGCGTCGCCGCGCTTCACCGCGGGGAGCGCTGCGTTGGCCTCACCCGCCCGGGTGAACGACACCGCGGGCGCCGGGGGAGGCACCTTCGGGGGGGCGCGCCCCGCCGTGACCGTGGCCGCGGCCACGTCTTTCGGCCCCGGCGAGGCGAGCGCGCCGCCCGGCGCTGCGGGGCGCGAAACCAGGAACGACGTGTTGCACTTCGTGCAGCGCATCTGCATGCCGCTGCGCGGAACCCGTCGCTCGTCGACCTCGAAGGGACTCTGGCATCCCGTACAGCGGACCTCGAACATCCTCACTCCATCCCGTAGAGCGCGCAGACGAGTCGCTCGTTGCCGCATCGTCTCGCGTCGCGAGACAATTGTGAAGTCTCATCAGATCATTACCGTCTCAGCGGCAGACCCGGTTCTTTCCGCCCTGTTTGGCGCGGTAGAGTGCCTCGTCGGCGCGTTGAAAGAGCGATTCTGCGGTATTTGCGTCGGCGGGGAACGACGCCACCCCGATGGAGATGCCGGGCTTGAGGGCGATGCCTTCGCGGGCGTAGGGGTGTGCAGCCACGGCCGCGCGGATCTCTTCGGCGACGCTGACCCCGGTGTCGGTCTCGGCGCCGGGGAGGGCGCCGCAGAACTCGTCGCCGCCGAAGCGCGAGCCGATGCCCCGCTCGCCGAGCACGCGCCCGATGAGCTTGCCCGTCTCGCCGATGGTGTACGCCCCGAAGAGGTGCCCGTGGCGGTCGTTGATGGCCTTGATGCCGTCCATGTCCATCACGAGGAGGGCCACCGGGCGGCCACCGTTGCGCGCGGCCTCGACCATGAGCGACAGCTCTTGATCGAAGCGCCTGCGCACGTAGAGCCCCGAGAGGTCGTCGACGTTGAGGAGCCGCTGGATCTGCTCGTCGTAGGCCTGCTCCAGGCGATCCATGAGTTCGAAGCGGAGCACGGTGCGCCCGAGCACCACCTTGTCGCCGTGGGCGAGCGTGGTCTCTACGCGTCGCGCGCCGTTGACCACCGTGCCGTTGGTGCTCCCGAGGTCGACGAGCGTCCACGTGTCGCCGCGGTCTTCGATGCGCGCGTGGCGCCATGAGATACCCGCGTCGGAGAGCACCACCTCGTTGCTCGGGTCGCGCCCGATCGTGGCGTTGCCCGTGAGGCGCTTGCGCGTGCCCACCTCGTTGCCCGACATCACCACGATGGCCGGTCGCCGCGCGTCGAGGAGCGCCGAGTGCAGCTCGTCGCGCATGCGGAGCCCGTCGTCGAGCTGCAGCGTACGGAGCGAACCGGGCGCGCCAGCGCGGTCGACCGCGGGGGGCTTCGCCTGTGAGGCTTCCGAGGGTTTTTCTGCCCGAGGGTGTTCGTCCGACATTGCGCCTGCGCGGAGACTACACCGCCCCGCAGAACGCAACACGCGTTACCTCCACCGAACGCCCGGTGCTAGCGTGGCGGGCCAAAATGGGACTCAAGATTCACGTGCGGTCGCCCGAGGGGATTCGCACGCTCGACGACGCGGCGGAGGTCGCCCGGCTCATGGCCGAGGGGACGACCTTCTGGCTCGACCTCGAGGGTGACGACCCCGCGATGCGAGAGGTTCTGCACCGCGACCTCGGGCTCCACGCGCTCGCGGTCGAGGACATCTTTCAAGATCGCGTCATCCCGAAGGCAGAAGACTACGACGGGTACCTCTACGTCGTGGTGCACGGCATCACCTGCGAGCGCAACGACCCCGAAGACCTCCACACCGTGGAGGTCGACCTGGTGATTTCTTCGCGGTGGATCGCGTCGCACCACAACGGCGGGGTGCGCGTGACCCACGAGGTGCTCGACGAGCTGCGCCGCAACCCGCGGCTCTTCGACAAGGGGCCGGGCTTTCTCGCCCACGCCCTCATCGACCACCTCGTGGACTACTACATCCCCGTGATCGACGCCTTCGACGAGTACGTCGACGAGGTCGAGAGCGAGGTGGTGGCCAACCCGCAGCAGTCGCTGCTCCAGCGCATCTTTCGCCTCAAGCGCTCGCTCCAGCGACTGCGCCGCATCGCGATGCACCAGCGCGAGGTGCTGCAGCGCCTGGCGCGCGGCGAGTTCGAGCAGATCCCCGAGCGCGCGCTGCCCTTCTATCGCGACATTCACGACCATTTCGTGCGCGTGTGCGACCTCGCCGAGGGCTACCGCGAGCTGCTCTCGGGCGCCCTCGACGCGTACCTCTCGGTGGTCTCCAACCGCATGAACGAGGTGATGAAGACCCTCACCCTCGTGGCCACCATCATGCTCCCGCTCACCTTCATCGCGGGCGTCTACGGCATGAACTTCGAGCACATGCCCGAGCTCCACTGGCACTACGGCTACCCCTTCGCGCTCGGCGTGATGCTCGCCGTCGCCGTCGCCATGGGCCTGTGGTTTCGCTACAAGCGCTGGCTGTGATGCGAAGCACACTCCCTCGCTCCGCGGCGTTTGCGTTCGCGCTCGGCGCCGCGCTCGCCCTCCCCGCGTACGCCGCCGCGCAGACGCCCATCGTGCTCGACGCGCCCATCCCCGACGGGACGCCGCGCTACTTCGCCGTGCCCTTCACCGTGCCCGAGGGCATCCGCGAGATCGAGGTGCGCCACGACGACATGTCCGAGATGAACATTCTCGACTGGGGCCTCGCCGACCCGTCGCGCTTTCGCGGCTGGGGCGGCGGCAACAGCGAGCCCGCGGTGGTCGCCGCCGACCGCGCCTCGCGGAGCTATCTCGCCGGGCCCATCGCGCCGGGCGCGTGGTCACTCCTCATCGGGCAGGCCAAGGTGATCGAGCGCCCCGCGCGCTACCGCGTCGAGATCTTTCTGCGCGCCGAGCCCACCCTCGCCGCGCAGCCCGAGCGGCGGCCGTACGTGGCCTCCGCCGCGCTCTCCACGGGGCCGCGCTGGTACGCGGGAGACTTTCACGTTCACTCGCGCGAGAGCGGCGACGCGGCGCCCACCCTCGACGAGACGGCCACCTTCGCGCGGGGCCGCGGCCTCGATTTCATCGAGCTCTCGGAGCACAACACCGTGTCGCAGCTCGACCTCGTGAGCGCCGCGCAGGCGCGTCACCCCGACCTGCTCTTTCTGCCGGGCATCGAGGTGACCACCTACGGCGGCCACGCCAACGCCATCGGCGCCACGCAGTGGGTCGACTTTCGCGTGGGCTCGGCGATGCCCGCGGTCACCCTCGGTGCGATCACCGAATCCATCGCGGCGCAGGGCGCGCTCTTCGCCATCAACCACCCGACGCTCGACCTCGGCGACACGTGCATCGGCTGCTCGTGGAGCCACATGGAGGCTCCCGGCACCGTGTCGGCCATCGAGGTGCAGAACGGCCAGTACTCCGTGACGGGCATTCTGTTCTATCCGCAGACGGTCGAGTTCTGGGAGTCGTACCTCGCGCGCGGCGAGCACGTGGCCCCCATCGGCGGCAGCGACGACCACCGCGCGGGCAACGACCGCGGCGCCTTCGCGAGCCCCATCGGCGGCCCCACCACCATGGTGTACGCGACGGAGCTCAGCGCGTCGGCCCTCGTGGCGGGCGTGCGCGCGGGCCACACCGTGGTGAAGCTCCAGGGCCCCGGCGACCCGATGGTCGACCTCCGCGCCAACGACGCGGCCATGGTCGGCGACACGGTGCGCGCGTCGCGCGTGACCCTCCGCGCGACGGTGACCGGCGGCGTCGGCGCGGCGCTCAACTTCGTGCACAACGGCGAGACGCTCGGCGTGATCGACGTCACGAGCGACCCCTTCACCGCCACGCGCGAGGTGAGCGCTCCGGCGGGGATGCGCGACGATCGTTGGCGCTGCGAGCTGAGCGTCAACGGCCGACCGCGGGTGCTCACGGGGCACGTGTGGGTCGCGGCCACGGGCGCTGTCGACGCGGGCGTGGCGAGCCCCGCGGCGACGCCCGACGGCTGCGGCTGTCGCGCGCAGAGCGACTCACCGAAGGGCGCGTGGGGCGCGCTGCTGGCAGCGGTGCTCGGGCTCGCGCGGCGTCGGCGTCAGAGGCCTTCGCGGCGGATGGTGACGTAGTTCGACGGCGCGCTGCGCAGGTTGTGAACGATGCCC
>CANMAT010000110.1 GCA_947494865.1 Deltaproteobacteria bacterium | reverse complement strand
TGCTCGCGCGGATCCCAGTTGGGCGCGCGCGCGAACACCGGGAGCACCATGTTACCGAGCTCGAGGTTGCCCATCGCGGGGTCGATGAAGGTGACCGTCGCGGTGGCGCCGAGCGCGTGCTCGAGGGCCTGACCGTACGCGCGCATGGTGATCACCCGCGGCGACGGGACGATAAGCTGGTACCACGCCACCTGGCCGCACCCGATGGAGCCCGTGACCTCGAGGCCCACCGGCAGCGCCACCGCCGTCTGCGGGGTGCTGTTGGGCAGCGGCGGCTCGGCCGAGGGCGACGACACGCCGTCGAAGGGGTTCGCCGCGGTGGTCGCGCACGACGCGGCGAGGAGCGAGGCAACGAGGAGCACGCGGGCATTCTTCACGGCCGCAGGTTGTGCCACCGTTCGCCCCCGGTGGGAACGCGCGAACCATCGCCGCGAAGCTTCGCGTGGCGCGCCGCCCCGTGTGACAGCGCGCCACTGTACGCGTGCACGCGCAGCGTTTCCCGAGAAGGCTCGCACTCCGCGGCGTTGCGGCGGCGGCGAGCGCGCACGGCGACGGCGAGCGCCTCGGCACGGGTGCTGCTCTGGGGATCGGTGTGGCGTCGGCCGCGGCTGCGCGCATCGCGGCGCCACGCGAGGTGTACAGATGGCGCTCCTCAAGCTCTCGACCTCGACGGGCGCGCTCGCGCTCGTCCTCGGGTGCAGCAACGACCCTGGCTTCGTGGTGCAGAACGCCGCTCCGCCGTCGAGCCTCGACGGCGCGGCAGACGGCGCGACACGCGCGGATGCAGGCGCCGTCGACGCGCCCGACGACGCGTCCGCGAAGGATCCCTACGAGCCGCTGCCGCCCCTCGGCGACGGCGTGGCCACCCTCGCGGGCTCGTCGCTGCGCGGCCAGATCGACGACCGCCGCGAGCGCGCGCGCTTTTCTAACCCGGTGAACATCGCGGTGGGCCCCGACGGAATGATCTACGTCGCCGACTACGGCAACGGCGTGATCCGCGTGGTGAGCCCCGCGGGGCTCGCCGCCACGCTGGTGCACCAGCCCGGCTTCGCGCACCCCTACGGCCTGGTGTTCACCGCCGACGGCACGCTCTACGCGCAGACCGACGCGAATGACATGGGCGAGCACACCTTCGAGACGGGCACCTTCTGGCGCATCGATCGACGCTTCGGCACCGCCACGGTGGTGCTACGCAACGCGGGACGCCCGCGGGGGCTCGCGGCCCTCCCCGACGGGCGCATCTTCTACGCGGACCCGGAGCACCAGCTCGTGGGCATTCTCGACCCCGTGCGGGTGCGCGTGGTCGACCTCGCGGGCGAGCGCAACGTCGCCGCCTTCGCCGACGGTGAGGGCAACCGCGCGCGCTTCAATCACCCCTACGACGCGGCCTACCTCGACGGCGTGGTGATCGTCGTCGACCAGCTCAACCACCGCCTCCGGGCCGTGACCCTCGACGGCCGCGTGAGCACCTTCGCGGGCACCGGCGCGATCGGCCGCGCCGACGGCGATCGTCTGCGCGCGACCTTCAACCGCCCGCAGGCCCTCGCGCGCGACGCCGCGGGCAACCTCTTCGTGTCCGACATGGACAACTTCATGGTGCGGCGCATCGCGCGCGACGGCGCCGTCACCACCTTCGCGGGCGTCGGCCGCGAGGGCTACCGCGACGGCCTCCCCGCGGCGGCCGAGTTCGCGGGCCTCGAGGGGCTCGACGTGTCGCCCGACGGCGCGTTCCTCTACGTCGCCGACGGCAACCGCGGCCTCGGCGGCGCGAGCCATCGGGTGCGCCGCGTCTCGCTCGCGCGCGTCCCCGTGATGCCTACTCTGCCGTGATCGCGAAGCGCGCCCGATGCGCCGCGCCGGGCCCGACGGAGATCACCCCGACGCCCGTGTTCAGCGCGTCGGCGAGGGCGCTCCAGGGCTCGAGGCACACGAAGTCGCGGCCCGCGAGCGTCCAGAGCACCAGCGGCCCGTACGAGGGGTCGAGGTCGAGGCGCACCGCGCGGCCGTCGGGCGTGCGCAGCCTCGCGGTCGGCGCGCGGTGATCGACGAGGTGCAGGTCGACCTCGGGGAGCGTGAGGTCGATGGGCCCGACGGCGCCGGTGCGCTTCGTCGTGTTGTCGAAGGCCCGCGTGGCGTCGGTCTCGACGCGTGTGCCGGCCTTGTCGGCGTCGGGCACGAAGAAATACGGGTGAAGGCCCATGTGCAGAGGCATGGGGGAGTCGCCGTCGTTGGCGTACTCCTGCGCGAGCGAGAGCGTCGCGCCGCGGAGTTCGATGGTGAAGCGCGCGCGGAAGGCCCACGGAAACGCGGCGAGCGTCGCGGGCGAGCTGTCGAGGCCGAGCGTGACGCGCGCGGCGCCGTCGGTGCTCCGCGCGAGCACGCGCCAGGGGAGGTTGCGCGCGAAGCCGTGCTGCGCGAGCGAGAAGGTCTCTGCGCCGACGCGGTAGGCGTCACCCGCGAGCCTGCCCGCGATGGGGAAGAGCACCGGGACGCCGCCGCGGACGTTCTTCGCGCGGTCGACGAGCGTCGCGCGGTCGAGGTAGAGCACCTCGCGCGCGCCCACGCGAAACTGCGTTACGAGGCCCCCGCGCGTGGGGCACAGCGCCACGAGCGAGGAGGCCTCGTCGTCGAGGAGGTGTACGGCCTCGGGGTCGCCGGGCGCGTCGAGCACGCGGAACGTCACGGCGCGCGAAGGTATCACCGCTTCGACGGCGCGGCGCCGACTGCGATACGATGCGCGCATGAACGCGCGACGGGTCTCGGGTGCTGCGCTGCTGGCCCTCTGTGCGTTGACGGCGCCGCGTGATGGCGCGGCGCAGGCTGCGACGGTGTGGGGCGGGGCGTGGTTCGGGTACACCGCGCTCCCGCTGCCGCCGTGGTTCGAGACGCGCGCGCAGAGCTTTCCCCTCGGGCCCGACCTCGGCGCCGAGAAGACGTTCGCATGCAGCGTGCGGGCGTTTCCGGCGCAGCAGTGCTTTCTGCTCGGGTGGAGGCCCGTAGGGTTCACCTTCGGGTCGCGCCCCGACCTCGCGCGGGCGATCACCTTCTCGGGCGACGGCCGCGGGCGCGTGATCGCCTCGACGGAGCGCGACGTGATCTACTCCGACGACCGCGGGCGCGCGTGGCAGACGGCCGCGTGGAACGGCGTGGTGCGCCCGCAGATCATCGCGATGGACCCCGACGCGCGCGCGGGCGTCGCCGTCGCCGACGGGGCCATTCACGTGAGCGACGACGCGGGCGCCTCGTGGCGCTTCGTGCGCGAGCTGCCGGGGCGGCGCATCACGCAGGTGGTGGTCGCGGGCCGCAACGCCGCGCTAGGCGACGGCGCCGGCGGGCTGTGGGCCCTCGTGGCCGGGAGCGAGCTCACGGTGCTCTCGGAGAGCGGCGCCCAGTCGTTCTTCGACGGCGCGCCGAGGCTCTCGCTCGACGGAGGCGCCATCGTGGCGCGCGACCAGGCGGGTCACGCGATGCGCGTCGGGCGCGGCGGGCTCGTCGAGCGCAGCGCCCCTTCGACGCGTTGGGAGCGGTAGCAGCCTCCCGCTACGCGGCGCGGGCGATCTGCGTGTCGAGCGTGGCGAGCATCTCGCGGAAGCGCGACGGGTTGCACGACGTGGTCATGATGAAGGGCACCGCGCGCTTCTTGGCGAGCTTGCGGGCCATGTGCATAGCGCCGTGGCTGTTCACGTTGGTGGCCACGATCACCACGTCGGCGCGGTCGATCTGCCGGTGCATGTCGTCGACCCCGCGGCCCTTCATGTGGCCGCCGTGAAAATCGAGGGTGTGCCCGAGCTCACGCGCGATCTGCTCGAGGGACTGCTCGTTGCGTTCGACGCCGCCGATCAATGAGATTCGCATGGGAATACTCCTTCGATGCCTTGACCGCGCGCTTCAGCGCGCTGGAGCCTGTTGCCTTCTGCGGATTCAACGTCTCGGGGCCGAAACCCATTCCCAGACCGTATTCACGGTGCTGCGAGGCGACGCTGATATTCTCGTATAGTGAACTGTGCCGTCACTATAATAACCCATTCTAAAATAGCAACGGACGAAGGCGCGCGAAAGTTCGCCCTCGCGGCGAGCGGTCGGCGCGGGCGATGTGCGGCTGTGGCGGGGGTGCGGGCGGCGGAGGTCGGAGCGGCGGTCGACGCTAGGTCAGTGGTGACCGCGGTGCTCGGGCTCGGCGGCGGCGACGACGACGGGGGCCGCGGCGGGAGCGGGCACCTCGCCGGGGGCGGGGCGCGCGTTGGGGGGCAGCTCACCGGTGAGGGCGTTGAGGAAGGCCACGAGGTTGGTGACCTGCTCGGCCGTGAGGTCGCGCCCGAGCTGGTAGCGCGCCATCACGCGCACGGTCTCGTCGAGGGTGGCGCGCGAGCCGTCGTGCAGGTAGGGGCCCGTGAGGCCCACGTTGCGGAGCGTGGGCACCTTGAAGAAGTGCCGGTCGGCCTCGTTGTGGGTGCGGTTGTAGCGGCCGTTGTCGGCGTCGGTGAGGGGCGTCGCGCGGTCGGCGAAGTAGTTACGCACCGAGCCCATGCGCTGGTAGCTGGTGCCGCCGAGGTTGACGCCCTGGTGGCACGTGACGCAGCCCGTGCTCACGAAGAGCTCCGCGCCGGCGCGCTCGTCGGCGCGGAGGGCGTGCTCGTCGCCCTTGAGCCAGCGGTCGAAGCGCGACGGGGTGACGAGGGTCTCTTCGTAGGTGGCGATGGCGTCGATCAGGTTGGGGCCCGTGACGCCGTCGGTGTACGCCGCGCGAAAGAGGTCGACGTACTGGGGGTTGGCGTTGAGCGCGGTGACGGCGGCCTCGACGGAGCTGCCCATCTCGAGGGGGTTGCCGATGGGGCCCGCGGCCTGCTCGCGCAGATCGGCGGCGCGGCCGTCCCAGAACTGCACGAAGTTGAAGCGCGCGTTGAGCACCGTGGGCGAGTTGATGGGGCCGACCTGGCCGTGGATGCCCAGCGAGGTGACGCGGCTCTCGGCGCCCCCGTGGTCGAGCGAGTGGCACGACGCGCACGAGACGGTGTTGTCGCCCGAGAGAATGGGGTCGTGAAAGAGCCGACGGCCGAGGGAGACCTTGGCCGGGCTCGCAGCCACGGCGGCGGGCACCGGGGCGACGGCCGAGCGGAGGATCGCGAGGGGCCCCTCGAGGCTCGGGCCCGCGATGGGCTCGACGTAGTTGGTGAGGGGGGTGCCCGTGCCGTTGCCGATGGGGGGCGGGAGGTACAGGTCACCGCAGCCCGTGAGCAGCATGGGGGCGACAGCGCCGGCGCCCACGAGCGCGAAGAGGCTGACAGAGTTCTTCATCCAAGACGTGACACGCTTCACGGAGCGATACCTCCTCACAGGGGTTCTTGACGCAGGTGGCTCGCGTATACCGCAGCTTCGCGGCCTCCCGTTAGCCGGAATCTCTCACGTTCATCACGGCGTTGGCACGCCCGCGATGCCGCTCTGGGGCGTGAGGTCGGGGCCCCGGGGGGGCGTGACGGCGCACGTTCCGTCGGGGTTGAAGCGCACCGACCCGACGCGCCAGAATGGGTTGTCGTTGGGGCTCTGCTGGCCCACCAGGTCGCGCTCGAAGCGGGCCACGCGCTGCTCGCCGCAGTAGATCACCACGATCGCGGTCGTAGGGTTCGGCTGGCCGTGCGACGAGTAGTAGTGCACGCCGACCTGGTAGTCGGTGTCGAGCGCGGGCACGTCGACGCGGATGTTCTCGGGGCCCTCGCCGTCGGTGTCGTCGGTGTCGAGCCAGCGGCGCTGGGGCTCGTCGAGGGTCGCCGTGTCGGGCGTGCGGTTGGCGTAGTAGCAGTCGGCGGGGGTGACCCAGCGCGGGTCGCGGCGGGTGACCATGTGCAGGTCGACGTCGGTGTTGCCGGTGTTCCACGAGAGCTCGACGCGGAGCCCGTGGCCCGCCATGGTGACCTGCGTCTCGCACGCGGCGGTGCGGCCCTCGCGGTCGCGCACCTCGGCGCGCACGGTGTAGTCGCCCACGATCACGGACGTGAAGGGCACCTCCGCGCCCGTCGCCACGATGCTGTCCGAGTCGTTGGCGTCGAAGCGCTCGGAGAAGCGGTAGTAGCGCGCCTGCGGCGACTGCGTGACCGTCCAGCGGGTGCGGATCCCCTCGCCCGCGGCGTCGGCGCGGAGTCGCACGGGCGTGCCCGCGAGGGCGCGCGCGGGGGCGGAGCATCGCACCGTGGGTGCGCCGTCGGTGGCCGCCACGAGGGGCGCGGCGGCGACCACCTGCACCGTCGTGGTGGTGACCTGACGGATCGCAACCTGCGACGAGCAAGCGAGCAGCGACGACGCGACGAGCGCGGGGATGATGCGCATGGGAGACGCTCCGAGTTGTTGGGGGGGGGCGTTGCGGGCGGCGCGAGAACGTGTCGCGCGCGGGGGGCTTACAGACGCGGCGCGCGCGGTGGCGGTGTGCGCGAGGTCACGTCGGGGGCACGTAGCGCCAGTCGGGGGTGAAGAAGCCCGCGGCCTGCGCGCCCATGCGGCTCCACACCATGTAGTCGGGCACCGCGAAGCCCGACGCGAAGGGCTGAATGCGATAGAGTAGGCGCTCCTGGCCCCGCGCGGTGACGAAGGCCGCGCCGAGGTGGTCGGCCCCGTCGGGGAACACGAACACGAGCGCAGCGTCGTCGAAGCGCCGCGCGCCGAGCGAGACGCCGGTGTCGTTCCAGGTGAAGGGGACGCCCGCGGGCACGCGCAGCGCGGTCGCCGCGAGCCCGAGGTACACGAGGTTGCGCTCGCGTCGGAGCGCGTCGGTGACGGCGCTCTGCGGCAGCGCGCAGCCGTGGCCGTTGCCGTTCACCGACCACACCGACACGAGGTACGAGGCGTAGCGGCGGTAGGCGGCGGGGCCGTCGTCGGCGTACACGAAGCAGAAGGGGCGCTGCAGCGACTCGTTGAGGGGGCCGTTCACGCCGGGGCGCTTGCCATCGCGGGGGCCCACGGCGATCTCGGCGTCGGTGACGTCGTGCGCCGTGCCGTCGACGACGACGCGCGCGACGCCCCGCGCGCGGAGGGCCGCGCCGGAGAGCTCCAGGGAGCGCACGTTCACCGTCGTGACGGTCACGGTGTCGCCCGCGCGCGAAGAGGTCACCGAGAGGTCCATGAGCGGATCGGCGGCGCTTCGAAGCGTCACGAAGGAGTGCCGCGGGTTGACCCACACGCCCGGCGAGGTGAAGCGAAAATCGGTCTCCGTGGGGTCGAGGCGGTGCGCGCCCATGAAGGCGAAGAGCGCGGGCCAGTCGACGCAATCAGCGCCCGGCGAGGCGTCGCCGTCCCACCAGTGATCGGCGCCGGGCTGCTCGTGGTAGACGACGTCCATCGTGTGCGTGCGCGCGGCGGTGGACATATTCCGTCCCTCGCGCACGGGCACGTTGGTGTCGCGCGATCCGTGGATCACGTACACCCCGCGGCGCGCGAGGTTCGACAGATAGGGGAGCGTGTCGCTGGCGGCCTGCGAGCGCGCGAAGGCGCCGCGCGGCACGGCGCGGCCCGTGTACGAGTAGAAGCTCCCCCACCCCGCGCTCGGCCCCACGGTGGCGAAGCGACCGGGGAAATGCACCCCGACGTGCCACGACCCGTGCCCTCCCATCGAGTGCCCGGTGAGGTACACGCGCGTCGGGTCGATGGGGTAGAGCGAGGTCGCGTGGTCGAGCACCTCGATGGCGTCGCGGCGGCCGTACTCCTCCCAGTCGAAGCCGTAGGGGCGGCGGTTGGTGGCGGCGACGATGTACGCGTCGGGCTTGGCCGAGTAGGCCTGCGCCTGGCCGATGGCCTCGACGCTCGCGCCGTGGAGCGTGAGCACGAGGCCCTTCGTGGCCGCGCCGCCGTCGGCGTCGCCGCCGCGCGGAGGCACCACGCCCATGTACTGCGCCGAGAGGTCCATCGGAGAGCGAAAGGTGCGACGGTGCGTGGCGTCGGCGGCCACGACGGTGAGCGTGACCTCGCGGCGGTACGAGTACCCGAGCGACGGCGACTCGATGCGCAGGCCCACCGTCACGCGCTCGCCCGCCGTGGTGAACGCGCGCCGCGGGACGAGGCGAAAGGGCACCTGCGTGACCGAGCCCGCGGGCAGCGACGGGAGCTCGAGCGCGGTGCCCTCCCACGCGTCGCTGGCCTCGACGCGGGCGGTGACGCCGAGGGCGGGCGCGTCGGTGAGGTTGAGCGTCGCGACGCCCACGTACTGCTCGCGGGTGTCGCCCACGGGGAGGTCGGGCGCCGTGAGGTCGTCGGTGTTGAGGTACACCTCGTCGTCGGTGGCGAAGAGCTCGGCGCGCGGCGTTCCGCGGAAGCCCAGCGCGCGAAAGGTGACCACGTTGGCGCCCGCGCGCGTGGCGACGGGCACGCGGACCTTGCCCGAGGCGTAGATGTCGCCGGGCTGCACCGCGCCGTTGGCGTACACGCCGAGCATCACGTCGGCGCGCGCGAACACGTGCGCCCCGTCGGGCACCGCGACCTCGGCGGACGCGTAGAGAACTCCGCTCGGCGGCGCCGCGGGGAGCTCGCCCATCGCGCCGGGCGCCTGCTCGTCCCAGAAGAGCCCGTACGCCTGACCCGTGAGGTCGGGCAGGCGAAACGTGTCGCTCTCGAGCTCGGGGAGCACCTCGTCGTCGGCCCCGCTCGCGAGCGTGGCGGTGATCCACCGGGTGACCGCCAGCGGTTGCGGTGCGCGCTGCGGCGCGAGGGGACCAGGGCCCGTGCGCGGCGCATCGACGGGCGCGTCGACGGGGGCGTCGGAGCGCGCGTCGACGACGGCGACGTCGCTGGCGTCGACGACGGCGACATCGGGCGCAGGGGGCGTCGCGGGCGACGAGGTGCACGCGGCGAGGAGCGACAGGCAGACGAGTGGGCGCAGCATCGCCGCGATGGTATCGCAGTCGCGCTGGCTACGGCGTATCGAGCGACGCGCAGTGCGGCGCCACGAACGAGCCGGTGACGGTGCCGCCGGGAAAGGTCGCGGTGATCTCGAGCGACACGGAGGCGCC
>CANMAT010000109.1 GCA_947494865.1 Deltaproteobacteria bacterium | reverse complement strand
GTGCTCGGGAGCCGCGTGGTGCTCGGGGGCCGCGTGGTGCTCGGGCGCTGCGTGCTCGGGCGCTGCGTGGTGCTCGGGCGCCGCGTGCTCGGGCGCTGCGTGGTGCTCGGGCGCCGCGTGGTGCTCGGGCGCCGTGGGAGCCTCGATGTGTTGTGACGCTGCGGTGGAGGCGCGCATCGTGTCGACAACGGTGTGAGCGTGGGGCGCGTGCAGCGAGAAGGAGAGCCCGCCGTTCCAGTACAGGGCGGCGCCGGTGCCGCGGTTCGAGGTCGACTCGTCGGCGCCGGGCACGATCATGCCCATGCGAAACACGGGGCCCACGTCGAGCACGCTCGCCGCGCGAAAGAGAAAGCCCACGGCCCCCGCCACGAAGGGCAGCGTGCGCGACGCCGCGCCGCTCACGCTCGCGCCGCCCTCGACCTCGATGAGCATCGCGCCGAGGTCGCTCACGTGCGGAGCGAGCCGCGCGCCGACGCCGTAGAGGCCCGTGAGGGCCGCCGTGCCGTTGTCGCGCGACGTGGGCCAGTACTGCACGCCCGCGAGCGCGTAGAGCCCGAAGGGGCCCGCGAGGCGAACGCCGAGGCGCGCGCTCCCGCTGCCGCCGACGCCGTACACGTCGCTCTGGGGCGCGCCGACGAGCCCCGTCGCGCCGCCCTCGAGGTTGAGCGAGAGGCGCTCGAACGCCTGCGCCCCCGCGGCGCCCGGCGCGAGCAACACGGCGGCGAGCGCGCCGCACGCCGCGAGGCGGAGCGATCGACGAGGGCACGGCGCGGGAGTCTGCTGGCTGTACATCTCAGAGCGGTCCTTCTTGGGGGGTGAACGGGGAGGGGCGCGCGCTCAGCGCACGTAGGCCTCGAAGGTCTCGTTGCGGGTGGCGCTTTCCCAGTAGGCGACGAAGGCCGTCGCGGTGGCGAAGCCGACCTGGAGCGTCGCCGACGTCGACGACCCGTAGAGCGCCGGATAGTTGAGCAGCGGATCGCTGGCGCTGTAGGGCGCGAGCACGTCGAAGGTGAGGTTGTTCGCGGTGATTTCACCGTTGGGGCGCCACACGTCGAGCACGTTCATCGACGTGCCGCCCTGGCCGTCGTTGAGAACGCGCCCGAGGCGCAGGTTCTGAATCGCCAGCGCGTCGGGCACGCTCGTGATCGACCGGTCGCTGGCGCGCCCCGCCGTACGAATGTGCACCTGCCGCGCGAGGGCCGCGAGGGCCTGCGCCGCCGCGCGCGGGAGGTAGCGCCGCGAGCCCGGCGTCGACTCGCCCTCGCACATGAGCACGTTGTCGCGGTGGTTGAGAAACAGCGTCCACCCGCCGCCGGCATAGTCCATGTCGCAGTACGCGGTGAAGGGCGCGAGGGCGCCGGCGCCGTCGACGTCGAGGGGGTACAGCCCGCTCGTGGCGCTCGAGCGCGCGGCGAGCACCTCGGCGCACGTGCGCTGCATCGCCGTGCACGCCCCGCGGAAGCACGCCGTGCCCGGCGCGCATGAGGCCGCGCAGCCCGTGAAGTTGTTCACCTGCCCCGGACAGGGCGCCGTGCACACGTCGCCGAGGCACGCGTACCCGAGGGGGCAGAAGTTGCCGCACGCGCCGCAGTGGGCCACGTCCGACGAGAGGTCGTGGCAGGTGTCGCCACACGCCGTGCGGCCCGCGGGGCACGTCACGGTGCACACGCCCGCCACGCACGTCGCGCCCGCCGAGCATGTGCGCCCGCACGCGCCGCAGTTGTTGGACTCGGTCGCCAGGGAGCGGCACGTGTCCGCGCAGTTGGTCTGCCCCGCGGGGCACACGACCACGCAGGCGCCGCTCACGCACGAGCGCCCCGCGGCGCACGCGTTGCCGCACGCGCCGCAGTTCGTGGCGCTCGCGGCGATGTTCACCTCGCAGCCGTTGGCCGCCGCGCGGTCGCAGTCGGCGAAGCCCGCCGCGCACGCGCCCACCACGCACGCGCCGCTCGCGCAGGCCTGCGTGGCCACGTTGGCGAGCGCGCAGGCGCTGCCGCACGCGCCGCAGTGCCGCGGGTCGAAGCTCGTGCTGGTGCACGCGCCGCCGCACGTGCTGAGCCCCGCGCCGCAGGTGGTCGCGCAGACGCCCGCGGAGCAAACCTGCCCGGCCTGACACGCCGTCGGCGACGACGACGTGCTGCAGCGCCCGCAGTGGGCGTTGTCGCGCGCGAGGTCGGACTCGCAGCCGTTGGCCGCGACGCCGTCGCAGTCGGCGAAGGCCGGGCCGCACGCGCCGAGCGCGCACACGCCCGCGGCGCAGGTCGCGCCCGCGTTGGCGAAGCGGCACGCGAGGCCGCACGCGCCGCAGTTGTTGACGTCGGCGCCGCGCACCTCGACCTCGCAGCCGTTGGCGGGGTTGCCGTCGCAGTCGGCGAAGCCCGCGTCGCAGGCGCCCACCACGCACACGCCGGCCGCGCAGGCGTTCACCGAGGCGTGGGGGAGCTCGCAGCGCGCGCCGCACGCGCCGCAGTTGCGCGGGTCGGAGGCGGTGCTCACGCAGCCGCCGGCGCACTCGCTGAGCCCGGCGCCGCACGAGGCCTGGCAGGCGCCCGTGGAGCACACCTGCCCCGCGAAGCACGCGTTGGAGCAGGTGCCGCAGTGCTGCACGTCGGTCTGCAGGTCGCGGCAGGTGGCGCCGCAGAGGGTCTGGCTGGTGACGCACGTGACGGCGCACACGCCGTCGAGGCAGGTGTTGCCCGCGGGGCACTGCGCGCCGCACGCGCCGCAGTTGCGCTCGTCGGAGCGCGTGTCGGCGCAGTACCGCCCGACGCCCGCGTCGCCGGCGCCAGCGTCGCCGTCGGCGCTGCACGTGGTGAGCGGCGCGGCGCAGGCGAGCTCGCAGCGACCCATCGCGCACATCTGGCCCGCGGCGCAGGCGTTGCCGCACGCGCCGCAGTGGGCGTTGTCGTTCTGCACGTTGACGCACGTCGAGCCGCACGCGCGCTCGCCCGCGGCGCAGGGCATCTGGCACCGGCCGTCGGCGCAGGGCGCGCCCGCGGCGCATGCGTTGCCGCACGCGCCGCAGTGGGCGGGCTCCGACGCGAGGTTGACGCAACGACCGCTGCACAGCGCCGCGCCGGCGGCGCACGCGTCGGGCGCGTCAGGCGCGTCGCTCGGCGCCGCAGCGTCGGTGGTCGTCGTCGCGTCAGGCGCGTCGACCACGGCCGAGCCGCTGCACGCGACCAGCGCGAGGAGCACGGCGGAGAGGCACTTGTGCGCGGCCTTCGGGGCACTCGTTGGGATCATTGGGCTTGTCACTGTTTACACCACGATTGGCATTTTCTCGAACGGCATCGACGGCATTTCACGATTGTTGCCGACCAGTGGTTGACACAGTCGACGGAATCATGGCGGGGCGGTGCCCGCGTCGGGCGACGGGGGGTGTTCTGTCGCCGTGTCGATCCAAAGGGAGGTGGCGGGGAGAGGCTACGGATTGTCGCGCACGCTGCGCACCTTAGGGGGTGAGCGTGGCGACGCTGAAGGTCATCGGGGCAGGTGTCGCGTGGCCGTTCAGGCGCGCAAGAGCTGTCGCACGATCTCGCCGTCGCGCATGTAGCGCCGTGGATCGACCCCGAAGGCGCCCAGAAATGTTGCGAGGAGGTCGGGCGGGGCGATGGCGCGCATGCCGTCGGAGAAGACGCCCGACGGGCGCGGCAGGAGCTGGTCGGGGTCGGAGCTGCCGTAGACGAAGTTCGACCGGAACGCGGGTGAGATCACCAGGGCCGAGCCGTTGGGGTAGTGATCGCGGCCGCCCGAGAGGTTGATCTGCGGCGTGCGGCAGAACTCGCTCACCACGAGCACGTGGGTGTGGGCCGAGAGGCGCTCGCCGGTGAGGGTGGGGTGCGGCGTCGCGTCGAGGGTGCGCACGAGCCGCGCGAGAATGGCGAACAGCTCTTGCTGGAGCGCGCCCTGGTTGCGGTAGTTGGTGTTGTGCGTGTCGAAGCTGCCGATGGAGAAGCTCACGCAGCGCAGCACGTTGCGCTTCATGGCCTCGACGGCGAAGGCTGCGTTGATGGCGCCGGATTGAAAGAAGCGGTAGCGCTCGGCCGCTGCGGCAGGCACGAGCGTGGGGTAGAGGCCCGCGAGGGTGGGGCCGTCGAACACCGCGCGGAGGTTGCTCTGCAGCATGCGCCGCAGGCCCTCGTACTGGAGCCCCATGCCGTCGAACACCTCGGGGTACTGCTGCCGCGCGGCGAGGTCGCGCGCCTCGCGGGAGAGGAGGGCGGTGACGGCGTCGCGGTCGGCCGCGGTGGTGAAGAGCTCGGAGCGGTTGAGCGAGCGCCCCACGGTGTCGACGCTGCCCGTGCGGAGGGGCATGGCGCGGCGGTCGAGGTTGGGGCCCACGAACCACGAGGGGAAGTTCATGGAGATGAGCGGGAAGAGCGCCTCGCGGCCGAACTCGTTGGCGAGGAGCGTATCGATGCTCGACTCGGGCGAGCGGCCGCCCGCGAGGTGTCGCCCGGTGGCCGCGAAGACCGTCCCGTCGGGGTGGCTCACGGTGTTGACCGCGATGCCGTTGACCACGGTGAGCCGATCGTAGAGGGCGGCGAGCTCGCCGATGGCGGGCCCGAAGGTGATGTTCGAACCGCTCGGGCGCACGGGGCGAAACGCGCGCGAGTCGGCGTCGAGGGGCGCGTCGGTCCACTGGTCGAGGGCGGCCGTGTCGAGCACGTCGGTGTTGGGCGGCTCGATGAGCCCGCGGCGCTCGTTGCGCGGGTCGAGGCCCAGCATCACGTCCCACGCGCCCGCCGCGTGGATGAACAGAAAGAACTCGTTGGCCCCGTTGGGCGGGTCGGCGAGCGCCTCCATCGGAAACTGCGTGGCGGCACCGGCTGCGGTGGCACCCGCGAGCACCTTGAGGAACCTCCTGCGAGACGTGTCGGTCATGGCGGCGCTCCTCTCAGTACGCGTGAAATTCGGGGTGACGCAGGAGGCCGTAACAGACCGTGGCCCAGCCCGCCTGCTCGGGCGTGAACCTCGACGCGGCCGCGCCCATCGCCCGGTGGCGCGTGACGGTGCCCTGGTAGAGCTCGAAGAACCGACGGGTGCGGTCGGTCTGCGCGAGGCGCGCGGGGTAGGCCAGAAACGTTCGGTGCAGCACGTCGAAGCGCGGCGCGAAGTCGGTCTCGGTGAGGTTCGCGGGGGTGCCATCGAAGGCGTACACCACGCGCTGCGCGAGGGGGAGCGTGCCGCGCAGGTCGCGCTCGACGGCGCGGTCGCACAGGGCCACGCCGAGGCGCTCGAAGGTGGCCATCATGAGCGCGTTGGTCTGGTTGCCGCGGGGCTGGTCGACGCGGTAGTCGGGCAGGCCGAGGGCGGCGAGGTAGTCGTTCCACGCGTCGAAGAGGGCGGAGCCGTCGGCGCCGCGGGCGCGCGTCTGCACGTCGAGGGGCGCGAGGTTGCCGAAGAGGGCGAGGTACGAGCGAATGTACGTCTCCGCGGGCATGAGCCGCGGACCCTCTTTCTGCGTGGTGTCTTGCGTGAGCGTCTCGTGCCCCGGAATGGACGTGACGGGCACCGACTGCACGGGCGCGGGGCCGGCGTCGGCGGGTGTCGGCGTCGGTGTTGGTCTTGGTGTCGGTGTTGGTGTCGGCGACTGCGCGGGCGCGGCGTCGCAGGCGCCGAGCGCGAGGGCGAGCGCGGCGAGCGCGGCGGTGGTGCGGATCATCGCGAGGCCCCCTGTCGCCAGGTGTCGGAGTCGAGGTTGTTGGCGTTGCGGTACGCGTCGGAGAGCACCACCGCGCGCACGAGGGCGCGCATGCGGTAGCCGCCCGCGGAGAAGGTCTGCGAGAGGCCGCTCTTGAAGGCCTCGTCGTCGACGCCGAGGGAGCGACCGAGGAAGGCCGTGGCGACGTTTTCGGCGGCGCACGCGGCGAACTCGGGGCTCTGCGTGATGGCGCGACCGGCGCCGAGGGGCCCCGCCTCGGCGTTGGCGGCAGAGCCGTACGCGCTGCGCAGCACGCCCATCGAGGCGCTCGAAAAAGCGGGGTCGTAGAAGGCCCGGCACGAGGCCGACATGGTGGCCGCGGTGGCCCCGGCGCACAGGGGGTTCATCACCGGGAAGCGCGCGGCGGGGAGCCACGTCCAGTCGTTCTCGGCGACGCGGGTGAAGTATGCCGCGAGGGGCTCGAGCGTGGCGTGGCACGCGGCGCAGCCCGGGCGGCGCATGAGGTCGGGCTCCGTCGAGGGCGCGAGCTGCACGTTCTCGGCGACGAAATCTCTGCACAGAAAGGCGTTGTAGAGCACGTGCGCGCGGGCCCGGCGCGAGCCGTACTTCACCAGGAACGCGGGCATGGTGAGCAGGCCCGACGCGTTGGGTCCGCGGTCGGTGACGCGCGTCCACGTGGCGGTGTCGTGCGGGAGGAGGGCGCTCGGGGCGCGCGCGGGGTCGAAGAGCGCTTCGGGCTGCGCGTACCCGAGCGTGATGGACGCGCCCGAGCAGCAGCTCGCCGCGGCGTGGTGCTTGTAGAAATTCGCGAGGGGGCCGTTGACCCAGGTGTCGCGCGCGGTGAGCACGTCGCGGAAGTCGCGGTCGTCGCTGACCATGTGCTCGATGAAGCGCTGCGCCTCTTGCGACCACCAGAAGAGGTTCCAGTCGTCTTGGGCCTGCGAGGCCTGGTCGAGCGGGTCGTCGGGACCGAGCGGCGCACGCGTCGGAAACATGAACGCCGGGGGGTTGGTGCCCGAGTTTGCGCCGGGCATGCAGCGCTCGAGGCCCGGCCCGCAGCCGCAGTCGACGCTCGACCGAAAGGCCACGTCGCCGCTGCACGCGAGGGGCATCCCCGCGTTGGTGCGCGCCCACGCGCTCTCGGCGGGAACGTTGAGAATGCGACCGAAGGGCGGCGTGGCGGGGCGCGGCCGGTTGGCGAAGTAGACCGTGCCCGTGGCGGCCGTGGAGGCCTCTTCGCGGCACACGCGCACCATCGCCGTGGCGGTGGTGTTGTCGGGCTCGCGCTGCAGCTGCGTGATGGGCGCAAAGTTCGGGAAGCGCGTGGCCCACGTGGCGGCGTTGTAGCGGTCGGCGGGCGCGGCGGCGCGGTAGTCGCGGTAGAGCCACCACGGGCGCACCAGCACGGTGCGCGCGGCGAGCGTCGCGGCCGTGACGCGGAGGGGTGTGCCCCGCTGCGCGCCGGAGCTGTCGATGGTGACGCCCGCCTCGGCCGCGGTGAGGCAGAAATCGCCGTCGGTCTCGGGCCGCGTGCGCCGCTGGTTGAAGCGATAGTAGACGTACTCGGCGGTGCCGTCGGGCCCGAGGATCTGCTGTCGGCGCAGCACGATCGACTGCGGGTTGAACTGCACCGCGGTGGTGATCTCGAGGCGCAGGAGGTCCATGTAGAGGGTGCGCATGCGCTCGGCCCAGGCGGGCGCGCGGAGCCGCTCGTCGACCCACGGGCCCACGTCGAACGCGGGGTCTTCGAAGCGCGTGACCTCGGCGCGCGAGGGGATGCGCCCCTGCAGGTCGATCGAGAGCGCGCGGAAGTAGCGGTACTCCTGCAGCGTGCGCTCGGCCTGTGCGGGCGGCGAGAGCGCCGCGCACGCGAGCGCCAGTGACGTGGCCAGCAACCGGGATCGTCTGCGCACCATGAACCGCTCCTCACCCCCACACTGCGGGGTCGACCGCCTCCGACGCTAACACTTCGCAGGCGAGAACAGACCCGCTGCTCGCGTCTTGCGCGACGACGGACGTTCGGGCACCGTCGCGGCTGGAAGGTGTATCCCCCGATGAGCAACCGACGCATCGTCACGTCTCTCGTTCTCGCGGTGCTCGCGGCGCCCGCGCTCGTGTTCGCGCAGGCGACGCCCATCGTCACCCTCAGCGGCACCGTGGCGCGCGGCCCGCTGAGCGCCGACGTGTTCAACCAGCGCCTCAACGCCAGCGTGCCCGCGGTGCGGGCCTGCTACGCCACGGCCCTCTCGCGCGCGCCGACCCTCGCGGGGGTGCTCTCGCTCGAGGTGTCGTTCGACGCCGCGGGCGCCGCCACCCGCGTCGGGGCCGCCACCAACGGCATCGCGTCGACCGTCACCGACGCGGCCCTCATCGCCTGCGTCAACGGCGTGCTCGGCGGTCTCTCGGTGCCCGCGGGCGCCGCCTCGACGGCCAACAGCGTCGTCGTGTTCTCGCACTGACGCGCGCCCCGGTTTGCATCCCGATCAGCCTCCGCTCTGGGTCGGCGACGCGATGGCGCTCGGCTGCGCGTTCGTGTGGGCCGCGGCGGTGCTCCTCTTTCGACGCCTGCGCGGCGTCCACCCGGTCGCGCTCAACCTCTTCAAGAACGCCGTAGCCGCGGCCCTCCTGCTCGCCACCATGGCCGCCCTCGGCCTGCGCTTCGACCTCCACCGAAGCGCCTACGACTGGGCGTGCCTCATCGGCAGCGGCGTGCTCGGCCTCGCGGTGGCCGACTCGCTCTTTCTCTCGGGCCTGCGCCGCGTCGACGCCTCGGTCGCCGCCGTGGCCGACTGCGCGTTCTCTCCCACCGTGATCGCGCTCTCGACCGTGTGGCTCCATGAGGTTCCGCGGCCGGGCTTCGTGTGGGGCGCCCCCATGGTGCTCATCGGGCTGCTCATGGTCGGCTGGCAGCCCCCCGGCGACGCGAAGATCGACCGCCGCGGCCTCGCCCTGGTGCTCAGCGGCGTAATGACCACGGCGATGGGCGTCGTGCTCGCCAAGCCCGCGCTGGGGCGTAGCGCGCTCGTCGAGGCCACCACGGTGCGCCTCCTCGCGGGCTCGGTCGCCCTGCTGCTCTTCGAAGCCGCGCGCGGCAAGGGCCGCGAGGCGCTGGCGCTGTTCACCCCGCAGCCAGCGTGGCGCGTGGCGGTCCCCGCGACGGTGCTCGCGACGTACATCTCGATGCTCCTGTGGCTCGGAGGCATGAAGTACGGCACCGCGTCGCGGGCCTCGCTGCTCAACCAGACGGGCGCCATCGTGCTCCTGGTGCTGTCGCGCGCGATGGGCGAGCGCGTGCCGCCGCGGCGTTGGGCCGGCGCGGTGATCGCCCTCGGCGGCGTCGCCGTGGTGCTCAC
>CANMAT010000108.1 GCA_947494865.1 Deltaproteobacteria bacterium | reverse complement strand
TGTCGCACGACCGGCAGTTTCTCTCGGCCCTTTCGAACCGCGTGCTCGAGATCACCCCCGCGGGCGCCCACGCCTACGGCGGCGGTTACCGAGAGTACGTGGCTCAGACGGGCCGCGAGGCCCCCGGCGTGCGTTAGGCCCGCTGCGCACGAAATGGCCATAAATATAGCGGCAGCAAGCGCTTGACGTAGCGCTGCACAAGGCCGATAGAGACGCGCTGGAGGGCGCTCCCACCGACGCGACAAGGTCGCGTATCGGGGGCGTTTCATCCTCCCGTCTCGCGCCCCCTACACCCGCCCCAAAGTTGGCACGCATGCTCGATCCTCACAGCGACGGTCGCCGGTCGACCAGTCTGCCGTGGCCATGTTGACGGACAATGGTCATCACGCGGCGTGCGTCGACGCGTGGCTGCTCCGCGCCGCGAGAGACCTCTCGGGCGAGCAGCGCGTGCAGCTCTTCGAAGCGGCCCTCGGCGTGCTCTGGTCGCACACGCGCACGACGCTGGGCGAGGTGACGCTCGGGGCCATCGCGGTACGCGTGGCGTACGGCGCCGCCGAGCGCTTCCCGCTATTTACGGGGCTCACCGTCGACCCGATCGGGGGCTTTCAGGGCCGGCGTCTGCGCGCGCACGTCGGGGCGGCGCACGACGCCGAGCTCACCGCGGGGATGCACTTCGTACTCGTTGAGTTCCTCTCCGTGCTCGGCAACCTCACCGCAGAGATTCTCACCCCAGAGCTGCACGCGGCGCTCATGGAGGTCTCGTTGCCCGAGAGCGCGTCGGCCCGCGCGGCGCCGGCGACCTTGTCGATCACACCCGATGGCGCCGTCGCCGAGAGCGACCGATCATGACGAAGCGAACAGACCTCGGGCGCGTGCCGACCGGCATCGCCAACCTCGACGCGGTGCTCGGCGGCGGGCTCCCGAAGGGCTCGGTGACGGTCGTCTGCGGCTCGCCGGGCTCGGGCAAGACCACGCTCGCGCAGCAGATGTGCTTTCGCAACGCCACGCCCCAGAGCCGCGCGCTGATCTTCAACACCCTGTCGGAGCCCACGGCCAAGACGCTGCGCCACCTGCAGCAGTTCAGCTTCTTCGACCTGGCGAAGCTCGACGGCGCGCTGCAGTTCGTCGACCTCGGCGTGATGCTCCGTTCGAAGGGCCTCGCGGCCGCCACGGCGCTCGTGATGGAGCATGTGAAGAAGGCCAAGCCTACCGTGGTGGTCATCGACAGCTTCAAGGTCTTCGACGACCTCGCGCAGTCGAAAGAAGAGCTGCGCAAGTTCAGCTACGAGATCGCCGTGAACCTCATGGCCTGGGAGGCGACGTCGCTCCTCATCGGCGAGTACGGGCCCGCGGAGTACCAGAGCAACCCGCTCTTCTCCATCGTCGATGGGCTCATGGTGCTGTCGCAGCGCGAGTCGCTCGGCGAGAACCAGCGCTTCCTCACGGTGGTGAAGATGCGCGGCACCGACCACAGCCGCGAGGATCACCCGTTTCTCATCGACGCGCAGGGCATCGAGGTGTTTGCGCCGCGCGTGGCCCTGCGCCGCGAGCCCGCGCCCGACGGCCCGCAGGCGCGCTGCAAGACCTTCATCGCGCGCCTCGACGAGATCCTCGGCCCGGGCATCCCCTGGGGCTCGAGCCTGCTCATCTCGGGCGTGGCCGGCACCGGCAAGACGATGCTCTCGCTCGAGTTCGTGTACCGCGGCGCCCTCGCCGGCGAGCGCGGCGTGCTCTTCTCGTTCGAAGAGAGCGAGCAGCGCCTCCGCGCCGCCGCCATTGGCATGGGGTGGGACCTCGACCGCGAGATCGCGCGCGGCATGCTCGAGATCGTGTTCATTCCGCAGCCCGACATCATGGTCGAGGCGCACCTACTCATGATGCAGAGGCGCATCGAGGCCATGAGGGCCCGGCGCGTGGTCATCGACTCGGTGTCGGTGTTTCTGCACAAGGTGGTCGACCCGCAGCTCGTGCGAGAGAAGGTCTTTCACCTCTGCAGCATCGTGCAGAACGCGGGGGCCGTCGGGTTCTTTCCCACCGACGTGCCCTACGGCTCGCTGCAGGTGAGCCGCTTCGGCGTCGAGGAGACCGTCGTCGATGGCGTGATCATTCTCAGCTCGACGGAGGAGGGCATGGAGCGCGAGCGCTACATCGAGGTGTACAAGCTCCGCAACACCGCCCACCTCAAGGGCCGACACAACATGGTGATCGGCGAGGGCGGCGTGTCGGTGTTTCCGCGCTACGGCGACGACCTGCGCGCCGCGGGGCCGCCGCCGGCCCTCGATGCGGCGACGCGCCTGGGCACCGGCGTGCCGGGCCTCGACGCGCTGCTGGGCGGCGGGCTCCTGAAGCGCAGCGTGACCCTCGTGTCGGGCAGCGCGGGCATCGGCAAGAGCACCGTGGGACTGCAGTTTCTGCTCGAGGGCGCCGCGCGCGGCGAGCCGGGGCTCTACGTGAGCCTCGAGGAGGGCCCCGAGCAGCTCCTCGCGAGCGCCGAGGCCCTGGGGCTGCCCCTGCGCGCCGCCGTCGACGCGGGCCTCATCGAGATCATTTACGTGACGCGCGAGCACCTGCGCGCGGGGCAGTTTCTCACCGCCCTGGCCGATCGCCTCGAGGCCATCGGGGCCAAGCGGGCGGTGCTCGACGCCGTGACGCAGATGCAGACCGAGCACATGGTGCGGAGCGAGTTTCGCCACATGCTCCACAAGCTCATGGTGCGCTTCAAGAGCCTCGGGCTCACGAGCCTGCTCACCCTCGAGGCCCCGTCGCTGAGCTCGACGGAGCGCGTGACCGACGAGGGCTTCTCGCCCATCGCCGACAACCTTCTCATGCTGCGATACCGCGCGCTCGACGGCGGCCTCACGCCGACCCTCGTGGTGGTGAAGACGCGCGGCACCGACCACGAGCGGGGCACGCACCTCGTGAGCATCGCGCGAGGCGGGCTGCGCGTCGGCGCCCTCGTCGCGCCGTAGCGGCCCGCGAGCGCACGCCATGCCCAACGGCTACACACGCCACTCCGAGCAGCCTGCCCCGCGCAGCGAGACGCCGACGCCGCGCTCCTACGACGACCTCGCCCGCGACCACCAGCGCCTCGAGGACCTCTACGAGATCAGCAAGCTCTTCGCGCGCTTCGACGACGCGGTGAAGACCCTCGACGTGGCCTTCGCGGTGGTGTCACGCTCGCTGCCGCTCCACAGCGCCATCGTGATCGAGTCGGCCGACGCGGGCGCGCGCATGGTCGTGTGGGTCGCGAACGCGGGCGACACGGCGCGCCTCGTGGCCCTCAAGGCCCACGTGAAGCACGCCTACGCGTACCTCGTCGGAGCAGAGTCAGGCGACGCCCTCGACGCGCGCGAGGTCGACAGCGCGCACCCGCTCCCGCAGCTGGAGGAGGGCGAGGCGCCCGCGGGGCGGGTCATCGTGGTGCCGCTCGTGGTGGCCGACCACCCGCCCTTCGGGGCCCTGCAGATCGAGGGCGCGCGCGAGCTCGACAAGTACGACCTCAAGTTTGTGAGCGCCATCGCCAATCAGCTCGCCATCGCGCTCGACCGCGACCGCGCGTGGCGGCGCGACATCGCGCGGCGCGATCAAGCCGAGGGGGCCCGCGGCGTGGCCGAGGCGGCGCGCGCGCGCTACGAGGCGCTCGCCCGGGAGAACGCCGAGCTCTACGAGCACGCGCGGCGCGCCGTCGAGGTGCGCGAGCAGGTGCTGGCCATCGTGTCGCACGACCTCAAGAGCCCCCTCTCGACGGTGCTCCTCGCCACGGGGATGCTCTCGAAGCGCGAGGCGTGCGATGGGTGCGAGTCGAACCCGAGCTCGTCGCTCGGGCGCATTCAGCGCTCCGCCGAGCGCATGCTGCGGCTCATCGAAGACCTGCTCGACTTCGCGAGCATCGAGGCCGGTCGCCTCGCCATCAAGACCGAGCCGCGAGACCCCGACGCGATGATCCGCGAGACCCTGGCGAGCTTCGAAGAGGACGCCCAGCGCCGGGGCCTGCACCTCGTCGCCGACGTGGCGCCGAACGTGCCGGAGGTGTCGTGCGACCGCGACCGCGTGCTGCAGGTGCTCTCGAACCTCGTGGGCAACGCGACGAAGGTGACGCCCGCGGGCGGGAGCATCACGCTGGGCGTCGAGGCGCGCGGGCGCGAGGTGGTGTTCAGCGTCGCCGACACGGGCCCGGGCATCGACGCGGCGCAGCAGGCGCTGCTCTTCGATCGGTACTGGCGCGGCGACGAGGTGAGCTACAAGGGCACGGGCCTGGGGCTCGCCATCGCGCGGGGCCTCGTGAAGGCCCACGGGGGGCGCATCTGGGTCGAGAGCGAGCCCGGCCACGGCGCCACGTTCTTCTTCTCGTTGCTCGCGGCGTAGCGTCGCGACGCGTCGGGCGGCGCATCGGCCTCGGCGCGCTTTGTCGTTTTCTTGAGGTGACAGAACAAGTCCCCTACAAGCCGACACTCGCATGAGAGTTCGTCATTTTCGGTCGCCTGTGCGCCTTGGCATCACCCTCGCGCCCACGGGTGCGGGCGTCGAGCCCGGCGAGCGCCCTGGCGTCTCGGGGAGCCCGGCCGGCGTGTGCCCCGAGGGCGTGCGCATCAGCGCGGCGGGCAACGTGGTGGGCCTCACGTCGGGGCACATTCGCCAGTGTTTTCCCGGCGAGGCGCGCTGCTTCTGCGACCGCGACGACGACTGCTACGCCGAGAATGGCTACGTGGCCTGCACGCCGCCGACGGCCGACGCGGGCGCCGACGCCGCGGTCGATGGCGCGCCCGTCGATGTGACCGTGTGCCCCGACGCGGGCGAGCCCGTGCCCGCGGCGGGCGTCAACAACTGCCGCTGAGGGAGCGTCACCGTGGGCGTAGCGCAGTGGATCTTCGTGCCCGAGACGCGCGACGCCTCCGTCGAGGCGATGCGCGCGTGGTGCCCGCGGGGCGCGCGGGTCGAGGTCGCGTCGTGGTCTGTCGCCGAGGCGCTCCCCCGCTGGGCGACGCTCTTCGAAGTGACGCCCGCGGGCGCGACGGGCGCCGCCCTCACGCCGCGCCCCGACGACGTTCACTTCGCCGTGCGCGTGCTCGTGGCCGCCGACGAGGCGCGCAGCGCGTGGGAGGTGGCCGTGGCGGCGGAGGTCGACCGCTCCGGCGGCCTCGCCGTGACCCGCGACGGGCTCGGCGAACAGGTGCTCATCGACGGCGTTCCGGTGCTGTGCGAGGCCCTCGCGGGCTGCGACCTCGGGGCCTTCGCGGCGCTCCCCGCGCTGCGCGGGCTGAGCCTCCGTCGGAGCCCCGCCCTCGAAGATGTGAGCGCCCTCGACGGGCACCCCGCGCTCACGTCGCTGCACCTCGACGGCACGCGCGTGAGCGAGCTCGGCGCCGCCGCGCCGTTGGGGTCGCTCGAGGTGCCCGCGCGCGCCGACGTGGCGCGCCGTCTGCGACGGTGGACCGAGCGCTCGCTGCGCGCTCACACGCTCTTGCAGGGGCGCGTCGACGGGGCCCTCACGCTGGTGCGCGTCGTGACGCACCTGCAGTGGGGCGTGAAGCGCGCCGTGGTGCGCGAGCAGCGCCACGTGAAGACCGAGGACCGACCGCTCTACGGCAACCCGTGGCCCGGTGAGATCCCCACGGTAGACCCGTGGGCCGAGGCCCTCTTCGAGAAGGACCCCGACAGCGGGTCGGAGACGCACTTCGTGTTCGACACGGAGCGCCGCGTGCGACCGTGCCGGCGCTGCGAGGGCAAGAAGAAGGTCGACTGCGCGGTGTGCAGCGGCAAGGGGCGCGTGCCCTGCGACCGGTGCCAGAGCCGCAGGGTCGAGTGCGCGACGTGCAACGGCACCGGGAGGCCCAAGGGGTCGCTCGGCATGCGAGGCTGCGCCGACTGCAGCGGCAAGGGGTGGAACCCCTGCGACGCGTGCGAGGTGGGCACGCTGCTCTGCGCCCCGTGCCGCGGAGAGAAGAAAGAAGAGTGCCCCGAGTGCAAGGGCCGCGGGCGCGTGTGCACCCTCGAGGTGGTGTACGGCGCGCGCGCCTGCGACGTGAGCTGGGAGGCGCGCTACGACGACGCCGTGGGGCGCGCCCTGGTGATCCGCGCGACGCGCTTCGAAGAGGGCGTCGGCGATGCGCGGCGCGACGACGTGACCGCGTGCTTTCTGCTCGGTCAGGGCCCCGTGCCCGAGGGTCGGTCGGCGCCCGTGGCCGAGCTCGCGACCTTCGGGCTCGCGCCCGCCGAGGCGTCGCGCGCGCGCTCGGGCGACACGTGGGTGCTCGAGGCCACGGCGGGCGCGTGGGGCGGCCTCGCGGTGGCGCCCGCGCGCGCGGCGACGGCCGAGCTCGCGGCGACGCTCGACGCGCTGCGGGGCGAGCGCGCGTCGCAGGTCGGGCGCGTGGTGCGGGCGGCCCTCGTGGTGGGCGCGCGCGCGTGGCACGAGGCCGAGTGGAGCTGGGAGGGGCGCCGCTTCTCGACGTGGCTCGGCCCCGACGAGGCGCTGTTCTTCACGGGCGCCAACCCCCACGCGGCGGCGGCGGCGGCGCTCGTTCACAACGCGCAGGCGCACGTGCTCGCGGGGGATGCGTCGTCGGCGCGCGCGGCCTTCGCGCGGTACGCCGAGGCGCAGCCGCAGCGGCCCCCCGCGTGGCGCGAGGTGCTGGGGCTCGCCGACGCGCTCGTGGCGACGGCGCGCGCGAGCGCCGACCTCACGGCGCTGGTCGACGCGGTGGAGGCGGTGGCGGCGTCGCGGCCGTGGAGCCCCGACGACGCCGACGCCGCGCGCTGCGTGGCGCGCTGCGCCGAGGCGCGCGGGGCGCTCTTCGCGTGCTGGATCGACGAGGCCGGCGAGCGCGTGCGCGCCCAGGGCTACAAGCGCCCCGACGACGCGGCGGCGGCCCTCGCGCACGCGGGAGTCATCGCCGCGCGGGTGCCGCTCACCGACGAGTCGCTGGCGCCGCTGCTGGTGGCGGTGGCGGGCGCGCCGAGCGGGTGGTCGACGGCCGAGCGCTGCGCGCGGGTGCTGGGCGTCGCCGAGCGCGAGGTGCTCGCGAACGCGGGCGCCACCGAGGCGCACACGCTGAAGGCGCTGCGCGAGCGCGTGGCGTCGTCGCGGGCGAAGCTCGCGGCGCGCAGGGCGCAGTGGGCGCGGGCGCGGGTGGTTCCGGCGGCGGTGATCGCGGCGTGCGCGGCGTGCTTCGCGGGCGCGTACGCGCTGCGCAGCCGCACGCTGCGGAGTGAGGCAGCGGCCCCTGCAGCCGACGCGGGGGTGCGCGCGGAGCCCGTGGCGGCGTCCGACGCGAGCGCCCCTGCGGCGCCCGGCGTGGCCGTCGCGGCGGGCGATCGGTTGGAGAGCGGGCAGTCGGTGTGGCGCGCCGAGGGCGACCGGTGGGTCGCGGCGCGGGTGGTGCGCGTGCATCACAACGGCGAGGTGACGGTGCGGACCGACGGGGAAGAGCCGCAGCGCGTGGCGCGGGCGCGGCTGCGGCGCTGACGGGCGCGGGCTTCTTATGGCGCCATAGGGACGTCGCACATCGGACGACACGCTCCGCGCGGCGTGGCGGCGACGCCCCGCGCGACGCGTCGGCGCCACGGTGAGCGATGGCGCGAATGCTGTGCGGCAGGCGCTTTGCGCGCGGCACGGCGCGTGAGTCGGGGGGGTAGGCGCGCTGCTTGTTCCGCGCGTCTGCGGCGTTTTACACGACTGCGCGCGGCGCGTGGGCGCAACGGCGCGTCGGGGAGAGGCTCTTCACCGTCCAATGCCTATTTCACCCTTCAGCATCACGGGCGAGCGCATCGCGGCGGGCGCCGCGGTCGTCGGCTTTCGCGGCCGCGAGGCCATCTCGCGCCCCTACGAGTACGAGGTGCTGCTCGCGGCGCCGGAGGGGTCGCTCACGGCGGCCGACCTGCGCGCGGCGGTGCACACGCGCGCCACGCTGCGCGTCCACCGCGACGACGGCGACGTGCGCCGCGTGGTGCACGGGGTGATCACCGCGGTGGCCTTCGTGCGCACGCTCCCCGGCGGCGCCTGGCTGGTGCGCCTCACGCTGGGCCCCGCGCTCTCGCGCCTCGCGCACGCCCGCCGCAGCCGCGTGTGGGTCGGAGAGAGCGTGCCCGACGTGGTGCTCTCGGTGCTGCGCGAGTGCGGCCTCGGCGAGCGCGACGTCGAGCTGCGCCTCGAGAACCCGTCGTACTACGCCCCCGTCGAGCACCTCTGCCAGTACCGCGAGTCGCACCTCGATTTCGTGGCGCGCAGGCTCGAGGCCGAGGGGCTCTACTATCACTTCGAACACCCCGAAGGCGGCGACGCCGAGCTGCTGGTCATCTCCGACAGCCGGTCGTTTCTTACGCCCCTGTCGCAAGAGGGCGTGCGCTTCGCCCCCGTGGGCGACGACGACACGAGCACCCTCGAGGGCCTGCGCACCTTCGAGTACGCGTGCAGCGCCACGCCCGACGGCGCGCGCACCCGCGGGTCGGACTACCTCAGCCCCGGCCTCGACGTGGCGGGCGCCTCGCTGCGCGGCGAGTCTCCCTTCGTGGTGCGCGAGCTCGAGGCCTCGCGGGCCCCGCGCGACGCCGCCCGCCACGCGCGCGTCATGGCCGAGCAGCAGTCGGCCCGCGGCGCCATCGTGCACGGCGAGGGCAGGAGCTACGAGCTCTGCGCGGGCTACAGCTTCGACTTCGAAGAGCACCCCATGCTCGCGGGCGAGTACCTCGCCACGGCGGTCACCGTCGAGGGCTTCGACCTCGCGGCGCACCGCGCCCTCGCCGCGCGCCTGGGCTTTCGCGGGGAGGTGTTTCACGTCGCCGTCGAGGCCATCCCCGCGTCGGTGCAGTTTCGCCCCGAGCGGGTGACGCCCGTTCCCGTCGTGCACGGCCACGAGCTCGGCGTGGTGCGCGGCGCGGCGCGCGGCTCCGAGGCGGGGCCCTACGCGCACCTCGACGCGCACGGGCGCTACCTCGTGCGGCTGCGCTTCGACGACCACGACGCGAAGGACGCCCCCTCGGCGCGCATGCGCATGGCGCAGTCGCACGCGGGGGCGAACGGCGCGGGCCTGCA